>CAZGYS010000008.1:0-27763 GCA_964530305.1 uncultured Leptospiraceae bacterium | reverse complement strand
CGGGGATCGATGTCCGGCAAGAACGAAGCCGCGCCCCGGACCATGCGTCTGGTGACGGTGGCGGAACAAACCGCGGTATACGCCCGGCCGACCCTGGCCGCGCGGGAGCTGACGCGATTGCCGCCCGGCAGCCCCCTGGTGTTCCTGGCGAAGGGCGGCGAGGACCGGCTCATCGGCGCCGTGTATTCGGGCTGGTTTAAGGTTCGCGGCGAGAACGGAACCACGGGATGGGTCTTCGCGGGCCACGTGGCCAACGTCAATCCCAGCCAATCGCCTTACTCTTACAAGCTGCTCATGGGTGCCTGGAATTTCGGCGGCGGTAACGCCCCGGAGCATCCTTCGCGCATCGATCTAAAGAAAGACGCGCGCTTTGACTTCGCCGGTTGGCGCATCAAGGATTTTCAGTCCCATGGCGCCTGGATCTACAATAACCTGGACAACACCCTGACCCTGCGCTTCTTCGATAAGCGCGATATGTGGAACGATTGGATGTCCTCGGCCGACCGCCGACTGTATCGGGCGGCCGCCGGTTATGGGAAGCATCGCCCCACCGTGCACATGCGCGTGGAGCGCGAAGGCGATTCGTCTCGCCCCCGCTTGCGATTCAATCTGCTGGGCACGAGCTTTCATCGCGCCGGCGACGCGCGTTAACTAATCTCCGAAGCCAAAAAAAGCCGGACCCCCGGGCCCGGCTTTCGCTCACGTTCGAACGCTCTTGTCCGAAGACGAAGGTTCGAGTGAATTGGTTTTCGCTTCAGCGTACGCCCGGAAAGGAACGCACGTACTTAATTTTGATGTCCGGAAAAGAGCGCACGAACTTCACCTTGAAGTCGGGAAAGGAATTTACGAATTTCCATTTGCCGCAGCTGGACGGAAAAGACGAAACCTTTTTGACTTTCAGATCCGGGAAGGAATTCACCACCTGAACCTTAATGTCGGGGAAGCTGTTTACGACTTTCACCTTGCCCCAGAGCTTAATACCCTTGTAGCGGCAATTGGAGCCGACCTTGCGGGCTTCGACGTCCTGGTGGTGCGCGGAATAAGACGTGGTCATGCCCACGGCGGTAAAAACGACGACGGCGGTCAGTAAGAACTTTTTCATTGAATTATCTCCTTGAAGTCAAGGCGTATGGGATTGGGCAAAGTATCGGCCATTACCTGGAATGCGTCAATGATTTATCGGCGGCTTACGGCGAAAGACCGGATAGTCCGTCAGGGTGGCCAGTCCTTCCACGCCCTCCATGGGCGCGTAGTATGAATGGCGAAAGTACAGCCCGACCGCGGCGGCGGTTTGACCGGCGCGCAGACGATCGCCCGTTTCCAGGATTTCGTTCAAATCGCCCCGGACCTTTGCTTGCGAGATGTCCAGCAACGTGCCCACGATGATGCGAATCATATTATGCAGAAAGGCATTGCCGCGAATTCGAAAGGAGACCAGGTCGTCCGAACCCGTGATGGGATCGAGCACGCGCTTGATTTGGGCAAAGTCCACATAGCGAATCGTGGTTTCATCCTTGTATTCCAGGCGCGTCATGGCCGCGAAATCGCGGTGGCCCGGCAAGGTACTCAATTGTTCGTTCAATTCTTCGACGGGCAGACGATCCCTGCGCCAGAGGGCGCGTCCGTGCCAGTGGGGCGTACGCGTGGGGGCGTTCCAGATCAAGTACTCGTATTCGCGGGCCAGGCTGCTGAAGCGCGCGTGAAAATCCAGGGGCACGTCGATCAATCGCCTTGCGGCGATACCGTCCGGCAAAACCGCGTTCAGGGAATGGAGAAATCGCCATTCATCGATCCCGCCGTCCGCTCGCGCGCTGTGTCCCTTGACGGCGTGTTCCGTTTGAAAGGAAACCACCTGACCGGTGGCGTGCACGCCCGTGTCCGTGCGACCGGAGCAGTGGGTCTTGATTTCGGCGCGCAACAGTGTTGAAAGCGCTCGCTCAAGAGCACCCTGGACCGTGGGCTGGTCGGCCTGGAATTGATAGCCCTGGAACTCATCGCCTCGATACTCGAGAATGAGCGCGTGATTACGAACGTGATTGTCGGACAAGGCGTTCAGCCCTCGGCGGGGGTATTGCCCTGAAGCTCATCGAGCTTGGCGGAAACTTCCTCGTAGAGGTCCTTGGACATATCGATGAGCACGCTCGGCTTGCCCTTGGAGGCGCGGCCCATGCCGTAGAGCTTACCTAGAAAGCGCTTATTGCGATCCAGCAGTTGGATTTGTTCGTCCGTGCTGGGAGCCAGCTGGGGCAGATATTTCATGGTGAAATATCCATTCAGATAAATGACGCCGTCGAAGCCCCAGTTATTGTCCGTATCCGGGCCCAGCAGATTCTGAAACTGCTCATGGGGTTCCTTACCGGTACTCATGATATCCAGTGTCGGGTCGTAGTACTTCACCGTCTTCAGATAGAGGAAGTCCCGCAGCTTGTCGAAGCCCATGTTGGGAAATTCCGTGTTCATGTCATCGAAGAGCCAGGCTCCGCGCAGGGAGCAGATGGCTTTCTTGGGCGTCGGGGCCACATTATAGTCCCGCACCTGATAACAGTTAATGGCCAGTATATAAGAAGCAGCTCCGAGCACCAGGTTGCGGTCTTCATTGAAGTCCACCGGTCCCACGATTTTTTCGATTCCGGTCCGCCTCTCCAGGGTCTGTTTTTGCAGGGCTTCGATCTCATCCGGGGCCAGAATGTCGAAATCGTTCTGAAAGGCCGAATAGAGGCACTGGGGGCAGGTCAGAATGGTATAGGCCGGGGGGTAGATGCGGCCGAACTTCTTATTTATGTCGTACAAACGGCGGAGCTCATTGGTAAGCTTGCCCGCAATCAGGCGGCCGCCACCGGAATGCAGTTGCTCCCTGTGAAACTCCAGTTCACAGACCTTGCAGGTTGTTTTGTCCTTAACTCGATAGGATATGGACTTTTGTTTTGCCATTATATCAGAATGTGCTATCTTCGGGGAACCAGCCGGAGCAGGGCGATGGAGGGTCCCGGAGGTCGGATTTCGAGGGCACTCTGGCGCGGGTTTCCCGGGACAGGAAGCAAAATTTTGTCTTGTCTGCCGTCAGGTTCCGGCTATTATTTTCCGATAGGTTTAAAGATTTCCGGGGGTCCGCCCTCGGGGGGTATTAGTCCGTAAACGACAGGAATTGTAAATTATGAACCAGGCACAGTCAAAAATCGGCAAATTCACGGTCAGGGCCATCCTGGCGACCATGCTGCTCTCATTCGGCATCGGCTTCGCTCCTCAGGAGTTGCCTGCCCGCTCCGTAGCGGAAAAGGCCAGGGACAAGCGCAACGAGCTGATCACCTATCTGCGCACTATCCGGCCCATGGTTTACAACTTCCCCTGTGATCCCATGCCCAAGTGCATGAGCGACGCCCAGGCCGCCGGACGCGACACAACTCGCGTGCGGATGTATAAGGACATCAAGCGTGTCTATCAGCAAGGTCTGATTTACTTCTTCGAGCGGAACTTCATCAACTCGTATCTGCGTTTCCTGGATGCCCAGCGTCGCACCGAGGAATTGATGGAAGACCTCAGCCAGAGTTATCTGGACCGAACCGAGCTCATGATGCGTGATTCCATTGAGCAAAAGGATTACTCTTATATTAAGGATCCCAAAAAGCGCACCGCCGCGGAACAGAACGATAAAACCCTGGTGGACATCTCCATCGAATACGGACCCAATTCGAAATTGCGTCAGGACTTCATGTATCGCCGTGAGGCTCCCAATGAAACGCGACGCTATACTCCCAAGCAGGTGCACTACGCCCGCAATAAGTATCGCATTGAAAAGAACATGGAGAAAGGTTATTACCACCTGGGCATCGCCCGCAAGGCGCGTCAAAAAGGCCTGACCGTGGATAAATACCTGGCGGCGCATCAGAAGCTGACGCCCGCGCATCGCAAGAAGCGCATCGAGTTCTACATCAAGACCGTGCAACTGGCGCGACTCTCCAAGTTGAACGCGGAGTTTATTTATCGCCTGAAATATCCCTACGATAATTACGGCATGGACGGAATTCCGGACAAGGAAATCGACCAGCTCAGCGACGCGTCCAGCGTACCGGAAATTGAAAAGGTTCGCATGAACTGGCTCAAGAACCCGTACTATCGCCCCAAGAAACTGCATCCGGTTTTCGACCAGCGCCTGCCCGCGCGGTATCGCCGCGACGCTACGGACGTTCGTAACTGGACGTATTCGGACGAAGTGGATATGAACATCAAGTTCAAGTTCTACAAGAAGCCGCCGACGAAATCGCAGCCCTGATGGCGAGGGAAAGCGCGCAAGCAATCGCGAAGGCTATTCTCAACAAAACCCGGCGTCTTTTCCGCCGGGTTTTTTCGTTTTAAAGGAGCCCTTGAAAGAGTTCTTCTACATAAGGTCTTCGAGCGCGCTCAAAGCGGCCGCGCGCAGACTGCCTTCGCCGCGTCGGACCGTAAAGTCCCGGGCGACGCATTCAAATGTCGTGTCGTGGAAGGTCAGCACGAAATGCCGCAGTCTTCGGAACATATCGTCGCTGTGATTGGAATGGACTTCGTTCATGCGACTGAGCGCGCGTATCCAACTGGAATTCAGAACCTCGAATGCTCCATAGGGTTCCAGGCCCCGTGCCGCCAGGGGGTGGCCTTCAAAGGCCTCGTCGTTGGGGGCTCCGAAATACTGGGCCTGAAAGCCGCGAAATTTTACCGCGGCGATTTGCTGGTCGTCTGAATTCGGACTCACGACGCGAACAGTCTTGCCGTCGACGGGAGCACGGGGCTCTTCCCTGTAGTAGACGACGACCACCCATAAATCGTCGCAAAGGACCAGGGGCAGGGGAGCTCCCGGTGAGGATTGGGGAATTTCGGTCAGAGGGATGACCTCGTCTAGTTCGTCGGGTGTGTACAGCCGGGCCCTCCTTCGTGCGTCTATTTCCGCGGGCGATACTGTTCGTAAATGGCCGTGAACTGACGCTTCAAGTCGTCGATGAAAGCCGGGTCCCTGGACATGCGCCACATGAGCAGGGCGCCTTCATAGCTGATGAGCAATCGCCGGGCGATGCTCTCCGTAGTCGCGCTGGAGGCGATTTTCCCCGCCGCCTTGAATTCATCCAGCTTTGCCTTGATGCCTTGCACCCAGCCCTTCTGGATTTCATCCAGACCCGCCCGGATGGCCTCGATGCCCGGATCTTCCTCGGTCAGGCCGGCCGCCGGGATGAAATTACCCACCGGACAGCCGCAGTATTCATCACGCTCCACGTCTCGGCGCAAAACATCCGCCCAAGCGTTCAACAGGCTTTTGAAGCTCTTCATGTCGGCCAGGAAGGCGAAGCGTCGGTTTTCCTGCTCGGCGATTCGCTCCACATAGGCCATGGCCAGGCCCTGCTTGGAGCCGAAATGGTGATACAGGGTGGGTGCGTTGACCCTGGCCGCTTCCACGATGTTCTGCACGGTGGCGGCTTCATAGCCGTGCCGATAGAATATACGCGCACCCGCTTCCAGTATGCGTTCCTTGTGGCTTTGACCCGCCATAATGAGAGTTACGGTATCCCGCCGCCCCTCGGCAACCGAAATATGAGCATGGCCGTCCCGGATTTATTATTGACTCCCGGTTTAGTGTTTGCTAAATTCGAACTCGTAAGGTTTAGTAAATACTAAACCGGGAGGGAGCATGTCTACCATGTCCGTTTTCGCGATTCTATACGTGGTGAGTTTCGCCACGCTTATTTTCATCATGAAAGGAGGTGAATAAGATGTTTATGGGGCATTTCGCCACGGCGCTCGTGGCCGACCAAAAATCCAGGGAGCAGGGCGGAACCGCGCCTTTCTGGCTCTTCCTGCTGGCGTCTCAATTTCTCGATTTCCTCATGGTGGCCTTTCTGTGGCTGGGCCTGGAAAGCGTGGAGCCGACGAACTTCCTGAAGGCGACCTTCGCCAATATGAACGTGGATTTCAGTATCAGCCACGGACCGGGTCCCGCGGTATTATGGGGACTGGCGTTCGGCGCTTTCGCCTTTTTGATTACCCGCGATAAGTGGGTCACGCTCTGGTGCGCGGCGCTGGTCGTGTTTCACGAACTGAGCGATTTAGCGGTGGGCTTTACGCATACCGTGATGGGCAAGGGAACGGCCGAGGTCGGGTTTAACCTGTACCAGAACGCACCGGTGAGCGGGCTTATCATCGAAACCGTCATGTGCGCCGGCATCATCTTCTGGTATCTTCGTAAGCGTAAGGCCACGGGCCGACCGACGACCGCGCTTATGACCTGGGGATTGTACTTAACTCTTGTGGGCGGGACCCTGGCGACGCTGGTTCGCCTTCTCACCGGGCCGCAAGTGTAGTTTCTTCACGCTTGTGAATCGTCGACGCGGATTCGAGCGGCGCATCGCCTGAATCCGCGCCGGGGCGATTTACTTTTTTTGTCCGGAAATCGCCTTAAGAATATCTCGCGGCGATATCCTGGTTTCCTTCGGTTCATTTTTACAAACATTCGCGACCGCTTCCTTAAAAGCGGGGTTCAAGGGATTGCAGTTCGCCGGTAACCCCTTGCCGGTAATCGCGCCGACCCAGGTGCAGGCCATCTTGAGATAACCCCGGCAACTGGGATGAATTCCGTCCGAGATGTAGTCGTCGTCCTCGGTCAGAATATTATGCATGTCGACCGGCACGGCTTTTCCATAGGAACCCAGGATGCCGGGGATGGCCTTGTTGTATGTATTGATGTTGGCGTTTATGGTCGCTGCCGTCGGACTGGTAGGCAGAAGCGGCTTATACTTGTTCGCGTTTACCGGGATGATCTGGGCGACATACAGGGTCGTACCGCCATTCTTGCTTCGGAGCATTTTGAGCAGCGCCTTCAGGCGAGATTGAGCAGTGCCCGCGTCCGCGCCCTGAAGGAAATCATTGGTGCCCGCGTGCACCAGGGTTTTCGTGGCCGGCCGTCCCGGTTTAAGGCTTGCGATGGCGATTAGCTGATCATTGCGCCAACCGGGATAGCCGTCATGCACGGCCGTATTGATGAACATATTGGGCCACCATTGCTGCCGGTTGGAAGCCCCCGCCATCAAGCCGGTCGTTGAAAAGGGCGGAACACCCCAGCGCGCGAAATACATCCAGGTCATCCATCCGCGATAGCCGCCGCCCGGAGTATCGCCGATCAACAGAAGCCCCTCGGCGAGGGGTGAAAAACCGACACCGTAGGTTATGGAGTCCCCGAATGGACGAATCGTATTCAGGACGGCCGCGTCCTTGTCGGAGCTGAAGTCCGGGGTCGACGAACAGCCAAAGCCGGGCAGCAAGATTAGTGCGATCATTGCGCAAGTGAGAAATCTTGGGATCAATTGAAACCACCTTCGTGTAGATTAATAAGCGAAAGCAAATAGTTGATGCCGTTCCCACTCCCTGGTCAAGCCGGTTAATTGAAGATTATTTGTAAATTTTCCAGGGCGATTACGGTTCCAGACTGAGGGGTTGTCTGGATCTGCATATGGGTGTGGGTGTGTCCCTTTGACTTTCAAGTATCCCCATGTTACAATGCCGTCGCCTCGGCCGCCCGCCGCACCCAATCCATCGATCCCACCCAGGAAGGGCGTGGCATGCTTATCTACGTTGCATGATTGCCCACCCTCCGGGCGGAGATCCGTTTGGACGGGCCGGGTTGGGCGAGGCCGGGCCGCA
Organism: uncultured Leptospiraceae bacterium; assembly: GCA_964530305.1. Classification (GTDB taxonomy): domain Bacteria; phylum Spirochaetota; class Leptospiria; order Leptospirales; family Leptonemataceae; genus CAZGYS01. The sequence continues at coordinate 20,104 of CAZGYS010000008.1, read as the reverse complement.
GTGGATTGGACCGGGGTACGGGAAGAGACGAAAAAACCCGGAGCGCGAAACGCCCCGGGCTCTTTGGGTTGATTCGAAACGCGTCGCGCGCAATCGCCGGGGGCGAAGACGCGGCGCGAAAGTGAACCGATGAGATGATTAGTCTTTCTTTCTCATGACGACCAGCACGACGATGAGGAGCACGAAGAGGCCCAGCACCACATACCAGTATTTGAAGAGCACGAAAGTAATGACCATCGTGATAACGCTCACGAAGAACAGAATCACCTTCAGCAGGCCGGAACCGAAACCACCGATGAAAGGAATTTTCTCGATGAGGTTCGTAAGCGGATCCGTCATCAGCCAGAAGCCGATGAACATGGCCAGAATACTGAGACCCAGCAGAATCCAGGTCATGGTGCGGTCGCCTTTGGCGACTGCTTTCAAGCACACGTCCTTGGTGCCCTTGCAGACCGTCAGGAAGGACTTGCCGCTCTTTACGTGGGGTTCGATCTTATCGCGATTCAGTTCGCTGTCGCGGGAGATCTTACCACCGATGGCGGTGTAGACTGCGTTCTTGTCTACCATGGTGCCTTTGAATTCAACGCGGTTACAACCAATCTTCTTGGTGTCGATAGCGCTGGGATCCGCGTCGGAACCACAGGTGTTCTTGTCATAGAAGTAATCGCCTTTGCGAACCAGACGATCTCCAATCAGGAAGGGCTCCAACGCCTTGGCGTTGATGGCATCCGAATCGGAAGAGGAATCCAGGTCGAAATCCGCGACGGCGTATTCCTTGTTGGAAGCCGCGTCGTTGATGGTGATTTTGGCGGTTTTCGGTTTCTTGGCGTCGATGACGCGACGAGCAAGCTGGGGACCCAGGCCTTTTTTCTCCTGGCAACCCTTGCGATACGCTTTGTCCGCTTTAGGCTTCGCGACCCAGTCACGCTTACACTTGTACTTCTTTTTGCCTTTTTTCTTCTTGTACTTCTTTTTCTTCTTCTTGTAAGAAGTCGTTCCACCTTTCGTTTCTCCGTACCAGGCGTAAACCATGACTCTTCGCTCAAGCTTCAGAACGGGAGCCCCGTCCGCGCCGCCTTTCAGAAAGTCCTTATCACCGATCTTACGAGGACGGACTTTACCCGTTGCATAGAACGGTTTACCGTCGACTTTCTTGGCGATGGGCTGCGCGTCACTGAGGGCGTCCGACGCCGTGGTGCGCAGGGCGGCTTGATAAGATATATAAAAAGATAAGGGGATTAAAATGAGGCCGATGACGACGCCAAAAAAACCCAGACCTTTTTTCTTGTCCTTTCCCATTGAGTTCTCCTTTTCAGATGAGGGGGGATATGATTGCGGTTACCCGCGGGTCGAGATTAGTATCTCTCATACACGGCATACCTTGCAAGGAAAAATCAAAAAAATCCTCGCCGGGGGGCGAGTCGGGGTAATAAAAAGAAGCGTCCGCCGGTCGTTGGACGGTGCAAAGGGCCTTTTATTAGACCGTTGCTTTCTCCTCATGTTCGAATAATTCGGATTCATGTTAATATGGCGATGAATCGCCCGGCAAATCGCGCTGCTCCAGGCTCGAATAGGTCATATTGCCCCAATTCGCGGGCGCGACACTTAAGGAAGATATATGAAAAATAAAGTAATCGTTCAGGTGATCCTCCTGTTCGGAGCGAGCCTGACCGTGATGGCCGGCGCCACCATCGCCCCGGCGCTGCCTCGCATGAGTCGTGTTTTCGCCGAAACGCCCAACGCGGAATTTCTGGCCCGGCTGGTGCTCACGATTCCCGCCCTGGCGATTGCCGTCGTCGGCCCCCTGGCCGGCACCATCGTGGACAAGCTGGGTCGTCTGAAACTCCTGCTGGCCGGATTGCTGCTGTATGGAATCGCCGGAACATCGGGGTACTATCTAAACAGTCTGTACCACATCCTGATTGGTCGCGCGTTTCTGGGAGTTTCCGTCGCGGCGGTAATGACCGTCTCCACGACCTTGATCGGTGATTACTTCCAGGGCGATGAGCGTCGCCGCTTAATGGGCTTGCAGGGCGCCTTCATGGCGCTGGGCGGCATGGTATTCGTGGGGACCGGCGGTTTTCTGGCGGATTTGAACTGGCGCTACCCCTTTCTCATCTACCTGCTGGCGCCCCTGCTCATTCCGGCCATCATCCTGTTCTTGCATGAGCCCGATCGCGCGGCCGCGGAAAGGGCGCCCGTCGGGGAAGACGCCCATGAAGGATCGCAAGGACAAAATCAAGCCCGGCCGGGCTATAATCGTGCCGCGGTATTCTTTCTTTATGGTGTGGCCGTATTCGGTATGATCATGTTCTATATGATTCCGGTGCAACTGCCCTTTCTCCTCAAGGGCCTGGGCGTGCCCGAGGATTCGAAGGCCGGCCTGGCCATCGTCGTGGCCACCATCTTCGGCGCGGCGGCTTCCTTTGCCTATCCGCGCATTCGCAAGCGAGTCGGTTTCGGGCGCATCTTCGGGTTGTGTTTCCTGTTCATGGGGGCGGGTTACGCGGTCGTATGGCGAGCCGGGGACTACACGACGATTTTGATCGCCATGGCGATTGCCGGGCTGGGCACGGGCCTGTTCATGCCCAACAGCAGTCTGTGGGCCATGGCTCTGGCGCCGCCCCATATGCGCGGGCGCATCGTCGGCGGCGTGACGACCTTCATATTTCTCGGTCAATTCATTTCGCCCATCGTCATCCAGCCGGTTATTTCGGCTTATTCATTGCAGGCGGCCTTCGGCGTGACGGCCGCGGGATTACTCGCGGCGGCGCTGGGCTTCGCGATTTTCGGCGGCGCGAAAGACGAACCGAGCCCGCCGGCCGAACCGTCCCTGGATAAAAGCCTTGCCGAAAATCAGGGCGAACATTAGATCATATGGCACACGGAGGTCCCCATGGATAAGAAGGATATCACGAAGCACTATACCAATGGCGAAGTCACCATCGTCTGGAAACCAGGTGTTTGCATTCACTCCGGCATATGCGCCGGCGGCCTGCCTCAGGTTTTTGATCCGAAGGCGCGCCCCTGGGTGAATGAAAAGGGCGCGGATACGGCTACCATCAAGGCGCAAATTGATCAATGTCCGTCCGGCGCGCTTTCTTATTTCATGAACGCGGACGGGCCCGCCGAAAAGCCGGCCGAGTAATCGCCCACTGTTTCAAACGCCGGTCCCGCGATGCTGAAAGCAAGTTACCCCTACTACCTGGCCAATGAGCCCGTCGCCGCGAACACGGAGCTCGAGGTCATTGATAAGTACACGGGTGAAGTCGCCACGCGCGTCGCTCTGGCGGACGCGGCCGCAATCGATCGAGCCATTCAAGCGGCGGTGAACGCCCAGGAGGCCATGGCCGAGTTGCCGGCTTACGCGCGCCGAGACATCTTGAACCATTGCGTAGGGCGATTCACTGAGCGTGCCGAGGAGCTGGCGCTGAGTTTGTGCATCGAAGCGGGCAAACCCATTCGCGACAGCCGCGGCGAGGTTTCGCGCTTGATTGATACCTTTCGCATCGCCGCGGAGGAGAGTACGCGCATCGTCGGCGAAGTCATGCCGCTGGACATCGCCCCGCGCGCGAAGGGTTACCTGGGTATGTGGAAGCGAGTGCCTCTGGGGGCTTGCTCCTTTATCTCTCCTTTTAACTTTCCCCTGAACCTGGCGGCGCACAAAATCGCCCCGGCCATTGCCGCGGGTTGTCCCTTCGTGCTCAAGCCGGCCAGTCTGACTCCCATGGGCGCCTTGATCATCGGCGAAGTGCTGGCGGAAACGAATCTCCCGAAGGGGGCCTTTTCCATTCTGCCCGCTCGGCGAAGCGACGCGGATCTGTTCACGACCGATGAGCGCCTGAAACTGTTGAGCTTTACGGGATCGCCGGAGGTGGGCTGGGACCTCAAGGCCCGCGCCGGAAAAAAGAAAGTCGTGCTTGAGCTGGGCGGCAACGCGGCCTGCATCGTGGATCGAGACGCGGACCTGGAAGACGCCGCGGCGCGCATTATCTTCGGGGCCTTTTATCAGTCCGGTCAATCTTGCGTGAGCGTGCAACGCATCATGGTGCACGCCGAAGTCTATGACGATTTCAAGGCGCGTCTTACGGCCGAAACCGAAAAGCTACGCATGGGAAATCCCCGGGAAGAAGACGTCTTCATCGGGCCCATGATTTCCGAGAAGGAGGCGATTCGCCTGCACGATTGGATTAAAGCCGCCGCGAACGCCGGGGGCAAGGTTCTCATGGGCGGCGGACGCGAAGGCGCAATGCTTGAGGCGACTCTGCTTGAGGACGTGCCCCCGGAAACGGATCTCTGCGCCAAAGAGGCTTTCGGCCCCGTGGCCGTACTTTCGCGCTTCACGGATTTTGACGCGGCGCTCGACGAAGTGAACGCAAGCGAATTCGGGCTGCAGGCCGGAATATTCACGCGCGATATCCACAAGGCTCATCGCGCGTGGGACAAGCTTCACGTCGGCGGCGTCATCATCGGCGACGTGCCGTCCTGGCGCGTGGACCACATGCCCTATGGCGGCGTGAAAGACAGTGGCCTCGGGCGGGAGGGAATTCGGTTCGCCATCGAGGACATGACCGAGATTCGCCTCATGGTTCTGCGCAACCCGGAAGCTTGAATCGCAAGCCCCCAACTCCGACCCGGCGCCGCCGACTCGGTTCGGCCCGGCCGGCGCGTAAATGGCTGATTTATGTCCATGCTCACCTGGTCGTAAGTGACTCACGCCCGCGTAAACGGGCTCCTGAAAATAGTTGTAAGCCGGGGCGATGCATGGAAACGAGACGTATGGATACTCAACCCATCGCCTTTGAAATCGCCCGACACTTTCTCAAGCACTTGATCGCCGAACAGGCCAAGGCTCCCGAACTCATCGACGCCGTTCGTTTCGACGGCCGGACCGGCCGGGATATCAACGGCGAACTCATCGATCGCCTGAAGAAGGATTTTCCGGGCATCGCCGAGGCGCCCCCGCCCGATTTCAATTTCATCGTACGCTGGGCCGAGATGAACGATTTCCATTTGAAGTACGAAGACTTCGTGTTCGAAGCCTACAATATTATCTTCTACGAACGCATCCTGCATATTCGCGATTGGTCCGAGGAGGCCCGGAAGCGTTTTCACGATACGACTTTGCATATCTTCGAGAAATTCGACACGGATCAAGAGGGCTTCTCCGTTTCGTTCTTCGTGCGCGTGGAAAACAATATGCGTGAGTTGTTGCGCGATATCATGGACGCCATTCCGAATATCGATCACGCCGAAGGATGGAAGGTCGTCTTCGAACAGAGCAAGGAATACCAGGAGGTAGTGAACGAGTTCTTCGAACATCTATTGAAGGACGCGCTGGACGAATCCGAACGCCTGCTGCATAATATTTTGCCGATTCCCATCTCCGCCGAACTCAAACAGAAGGGGCGCGTGGAGCCCGTGCACCTGGATGAAGCCACGGTGCTGTTTACGGACTTCAAGGGATTTACCTTTCTTTCGGAGAAGATGTCGCCGGGCGAACTCATCGCGAATCTGGATGAATGCTTTTCCATCTTCGACGGCATCATCGACAGGCACGGTCTGGAAAAAATCAAGACCATCGGCGACGCCTACATGTGCGTCGGCGGGTTGCCGGACGCGAATCATACCCACGCCGTGGACGCGGCCCTGGCGGCATTGGCCATGCGCGAAGCCATCGCCCGGTTGAAGCGCGAACACGAAGCGCGGGACGAGCCCTACTGGGACGTGCGCATCGGTTTTCATACCGGGCCGCTTGTGGCGGGGGTCATCGGCAAAAAGAAATTTTCCTACGATGTCTGGGGGGACACCGTCAACACCGCCAGTCGCATGGAGTCTTCCGGCGAACCCGGCCGGGTCAACATGTCCGGTTCGTCCCACGAGACCCTGAAGTATCTTTTCGATTGCGAAGGGCGCGGACGGGTCAAGGCGAAGAACAAGGGCGAAATCGAGATGTTCTTTCTAAACGGGATCAAGCCGCGCTATTCAGCCGACGGTCTGACGCCCAATGACGAGTTTCTGGCCATTTACGAGAAAATCAAGGGCGGCGCGCGCTTGAAGTTCGCGAGTGAATAGGCTGATTGTCAGCGGAAATCCGTACGGGAACGGATGTGCTTTTTGATACTTTTGCCGATAGCTTGTGCAAGTAAGACGGGGACCGCATTTCCAATTTGCGTGGCTATCTTGCTTGGCTGTATTTCACCATCTTTCGCAAACCGATAAGAGGCAGGGAAGCTTTGAAATATTGCAGCTTCACGGAGTGATATTGCCCTATTTTGCGTGGGATGGCCAAATCTACCGGTCCCAAGGCTTGTACAGTGTGTAGTAATTGTTGGTGCGGGCTCATCCCACCGCATTCTACCATACACAGAACACATGAATGATTTGCCGCTTTTCTTTTTGTAGCAATCAGGAATTAGTGCCGAAGGCCAATCTTTGGGCCCGCCACCGTTTTTGGGGGTTGCTTGGATTCTTTCCTTATTCTTGGGGCTTAATTTACTCGAACGATGTAAGGGATCTGATTTGTGACTCTGCCCATCTTTTATGGGTGGAAGATGAGCAATTGCATTTCTTACCGTGACTATATTTTCGCCCGAATGTGTTTCGGGAATCATTTCTATTTCTCCCAGGAGCGAAGCCAGCAAGACCAGGCGCTTTCTTCTTTGTGCCACGCCGTATCGAGATACATTTATTGTTTCAAAGTGAATATGGTAGCCAAGCTTTTGAAGGGTCTCCACAAATTTTCCAAAAACCGGATACTTGTGCTCATTGGAAAGCTCTGCGACATTTTCCATTGATACAATTTCCGGCTTTACTTTTTGAACGAGAGAAAGAAATTTTTCAAGAGGGCTCCACCGCTCATCTCGTGACTTGTAGGCGGATTTATTCTTGTTAAGGGATGAGAATGGCTGACACGGCGCACACCCAATGAGGATTCGAATGTCGGCTCCATCAAATAGTCTTTTGACATCCTTAGGCGTTACAGCCTCAATGTCTGCGTCGATAAATTTTGCCCTATTGTTTTGATCAAACGCATACTGGCATGAATTGTCATTGTCGATGCCAGCTACCACGTTTAGCCCTTCAAGCTCTAGGCCATGTGTTAGGCCTCCGACCCCGCAAAACAGGTCCACTGCCTTTACGGATTTGTGATGGAATGCTCTTCGTCGCATCGCCACTTATAAACTCCTTTGACTTTGTGCTGTCAACTTTTATTGAATACGATTAATTCAGCACTGTCAGGAAGAACTAACGTTGGATAAATGAAGTTTTCGCCATTCCATTCCGCTGGCTTATTGTTGCCGTGGTATGCGGTAGAGAACAGCCATAATACTGGATGTCGTCCCCTGCTATCTTGCTGAACGTCCTTGCCCGCAAGCACCCCTTGCGCCAAAAGACCGCGCTCATCACCAGCACTTCTCGTCGCGGTTCTATACTTCAGAAGCACGCCATCGGCAAATTGTTCTGCGAGATATGAAATAATCATGCGGATTTTTTTGTCTCTCCACACATTCGTGCCATTAGTCTTTACCATTCCTAGTAACTTTCTCGCTGCATCCATACTAATCAACTTTCCCTTGCGTCCGTTAGTATCGTAGTCTGGAAATAGTATCCCGATTTGCTTAATGACCTTTGAAAATATTTTCCCAGCTTGCGGTGCGGTCCAAAAAGGGTAATTTGGATAAATCTGCTTGCCCGGGTAGAGAACATCCACGGTCACGGCATCGAGCACAGATCTTCTTGTAGGGCGAATGTTTTCCGCAATCTTAACCGGAAATGTATCTAGATCGCCTTTATGCTTCTCTATAAAATTTCGCAAGTTTTGATCGCTTATGTGTATTTGTCTGAACCGACCATATAGTTGAGGAGGCAAGAATACCTTTGTATTGCGAAGAGTATGGCCACGATAACCGAACATACGGGCATGTTGATACATGGTATCCATCTGCGTTACTCTTGCCTCACGAACATAGTATGTGACTAATAAGTTTTTAATCGCTAATCCGCGACCGAGGGTATTTCCGCCAATGAGAAAGTTGAAATATCTACTGTAATTTATGGCATCACTTGTCGTATTTTTGTTGAGAAGAACAATTTGGCGAGAACGCAAGTTGTTCCGGATAGTATTGAGCAGGTTACTGAGAGGTGCAACTCGATTGTTTTGGGTGGATAGCTCCGCAAAGGCGCCAGAAAATTCGTCATCGATCTTTTTTTTGCCAGCTCTCAAAATGCCATCAAGGTGCGTAAGAAAGGCGCGGACTAGCTCGGCCACAACTTCTTGCTCATCGTTTTTTACGCTGGGGTGGCAGAGAAATTTGAAACCGTCATTGGGCCACTTGGCAGAATGGCCAGCATTGGAAGCCGCCAGTAAGAAAAATTTAATTGCTGACTTTAAGCCATCAGGGAGTTCACCACTCAGAAGTTCAATCCGTTCAGCGCCATCAATAAGACTTATGTATGGGTTCCGTGTTGGATCATCGCTGTTAAAAAAGGTGTCGCCACCAACATAGTTCCGACCGGGAGGCAGTAATTCGATAAAGGAGGGGCGAGAACGGTCATCAATGTTTTGAAGAATTATACCGGAAGGAGTCCCAGTCACGGCTACAAAAACGTGGCGATTGAGCAGATTTCGCAAAGAGTCGATAGTCGGGTCATGAATTAGTTGATGTATTTTGCTCGATGGGATCAAACTTCCTTTCTTCGATCTCTTGTAATTGTTTGTATCTAGTGTTGCTTGGTCACCTTCATCGTCGAAAATGATCGATGGGAGGTTCGAAGCACCAATTTTCTTAAGGAACTCAATTGCCTGCGTTAAGCGAGCTTTCCCTTTTGAGCATACAATTACGATTCCGCCGTTGTCGGATTGAAGTATTTGTCTCGCTGGCTCAACCTCGGACCGAAAATCTGATTTTGAGTAAACCGGTATGCTACCGGGGAGACCTCTTTGGAAATCACTGTGTGTTTGCCCGACCAGTCGGTTGTTGTCGCTGGTTACGACGACTACGATTGAAAACTTATTGTCCAGTGCCAGAGCCGCGCTTGTTATCATGGCACGGGTCTTTCCGCTTTGAATTCTTCCGTAGACGAGACCCGATGGAAATGCGCGCTTTGTTTTTCTTCCTCTGTTCGGAGTTGGGCCTCTACCATACTTGCCGACTTCACCAATCTTTATCTTGTCTTCATAAGCATTGACGATCGCGGACACAATGCGGACGGCGTTGTTCGTTGTTTGTTTTCTTTCTGAAGGAGAAAGGTCAGGCTCTATCGTGTCGAGGGCAGCCTTCAGGTTGGAACCATTTGTAAGTAGCATATATGTTCCTTTGATTTTATTGGTCCAATTAGTCAATAAATTCACCTAATCGTTAAGCTATTCTACTCAGCTATCTCCGAACATGGTACCACTGCGGCGATTGTGCTTTGCATCATCTTCAAGTTTGTTTCCCGCTAAGTCGCGAAACGCGCGGATTTCTTTCTTGAATTCTTTTTCGGCGTACCTTAATATGATCCGGAGTCCGTCCGGAGGTAAGCATGCCGCGCAATAATAGAAACGAAATTTCCAAGAATCTTCCGCCGAAAACGAGCGGGGGGCATGGCCACGGCATTCGAAATATTCTCAATTCGGAACCTTCCGGTAAGGAGAAGGCGGCCATCTTCCTCATTACCCTTGGGCATGAGGTCGCGGCGAGCGTTCTCCAGCATCTGAAGGAAGACGAGGTCATGGCTCTGACCTATGAAATGACGCGCGCGGAAAACGTGACGTCGGCGCAGCAGGACGCGGTTCTGCGTGAGTTCAATGAGCTGATGATGGCTCAGTCTTACCTGGAGACGGCCGGCCCGGAGTACACCCTGGCGGTTTTGACTCAGGCCTTCGGGCGAGAGAAGGCCGAGGAGATCATGGCCCAGGTCCAGCGCGCCTTGAAGACGCCGCCGTTCGATTTTCTGCGGCGCGTGGATTCCCAGCACTTGCTGAATTTCATTCAAAGCGAGCATCCCCAGACCATCGCCTTGATTCTGTGCTACCTGGATACGACGAAGGCTTCTTATATTCTTTCCAATCTGCCCATGGTCATTCAAGCGGACGTGGCTCGTCGCATCGCCGTGATGGAACGCGTGCTGCCGGAAACCGTGCGTGATGTCGAAGCTTCACTCAAGCGTAAGTTTGAAAATCTGCGTCCCGAAAACTTCACCACCCCCGGCGGCGTGGACGCGGCCGTGGACGTCTTGAACCTGGTGGACCGCGCTTCGGAGAAAACCATCATCGAAGCGCTGGAAGAAGATCATCCGGAGCTGGCCGAGGAAATCAAGAGCAAGATGGTGGTCATCGACGATCTCCTGCTCATGGATGCCGGTTCCGTGCAGAAAGTTCTGCGCGAAGTCGACGTGAAGGATCTGGCTCTGGCGCTCAAGGGTCTGGGGCACGATATTCGCGAAAAAGTTTTCAGCGCCATGAGTCGCCGCGCATCCAAGATGCTCGTTGACGAAATCGAGTTTCTGGGCCCGGTCCGTAAGCGCGATATCGAGGACAGCCAGCAAAGAATCGTGAACGTGATTCGTCGCCTGGAAGAACAGGGCGACGGCATCATCATCGCGCGTGGTCCCGAGGACGAAGTGGTTTATTAAGGCGATTTGCCCCGAGGAAATTCAGGGCAAATTCAGTTGCCAGGATACGCCGAAGCGATCTTCGACCCAGGCGAACTTCCGACTGAAACCGTAGTTATCCAGAGGCATCATCACCTTGCCGTCCTCAGCCAGGCTCTCCGCCGCCGCGCCGAGAGCCTCTTCATCATTGAAGTCCAGGTAGAATGATATGGATGGAGTAAAGTTAAAGGCGTGTTCCATGCTGTTTTCGTGCGCCAGGAAATCCACGCCGCACAGGGAAAACTCGGCCAGCTTGACGTCACCGGGACGGCCGTGGGGCTCGTCTTCCTCGTAGAATTCAATATTGTGTATCTCGGAGTTTTCGAAGGTTTCCGTATAGAATTCCACCGCTTCGCGGCATTTCCCCAGGTTCTTACCGGAGAACATCAGAAATGTCGATAGTCGTGTAGAATCGTTTTCCGCCATAGTCTCGTGCCTCTCGATGTTGGGCCGGAATCCTCAGGTTAGAGGATCTGCCCGAAACAAATTACGTAACCCGAATTATCGCGCACGTCGAATTCGCGGCGACCGTAGTCCGCGTCTTCGATTTCGCGCGCGAAGGTCGCGCCGTGGCGACTGAATTCCTCGTGCAGCGATTTCGCGTCGTCCGTGAGAATGTACATGTCCCAGGTTTGCTTGCTGATCTTTTCATTGGGCCCGGCGCCCTGGCGATCGGCTACGGTCTGCAGCATGATTTGCGCGGAGCCTCTTTGAACAAGCGCGAACCAGGGCGGATCGCCCAGAAAGTGATCCAGCTCGAAGCCCAGCACGTCCCGATAGTAGGCCGCGCTTTCGCTCACGTCGTCCACCAGTAGATAGGGCGCGGCCCCCAGTATGTTCGGTTCGTCGGACATGGCGTTTCCCTCAACCGTATCCATAGGTGCTGCGCAAACAGGCCCGACTCGAATCCGGACGATAGTGCAAGCGCATATGCGTGAACTGGGAGAGTTCGGGTATGCGCTCGCTTTGTCTGACGGAGGCAATGTAATGTTTCTCGGCTTTCGCGTCTCGAAAATCGGGCTTTGCTTCGCATCCGGCCGGTTTATGGTACTGAAACTCCGGATCCCCCGGCTTCGCCGCCCTTAACTTGAACTTCGAACGCAGGCGGCCCGCCATCTCGGGTGTGAGTTTAAATTCGCACGTGAATTCCCGTGACCCGGAAAGCATGGCGCATTTGATGTCGCTGATTTCGACGCCCTGCAGTTTCAAGAGTCCGGGCACGTCCCGCTCGGCACCCGACGCATTGTAGCGGTCCGCCATATACGTGCAACCGCTTATCGCCGTCGTCAGCACGATTCCGGCCACGCCCCGTACCAGGTCCTTGGTTCGTTTTCGCCCCTTCATTCGGCTAGCGTGCCTCGGTGCCGTCGTTACGCAAACAAATAATCCCCAAACTATAAGATCCCACCCGGAGGGCGGGCAATCTTCTCATGTGGATGAACATGCCGCGCCCTCACTGGGTGGGATCGATAGACGGCAGCCGGAGCGGCGTGGCGGCTGGGACGGTAGCATGAAGTGAAGGAAAAGTCAAGCAGGCAGGCACAAGTCAGCATGCGGATCCTGATGCGCATTCAGGCTGGAACCGCAAATGATCGAAAAATTTCAAGGCCCGTTTACGAAGCCATAGTCGCGTTCTACCCGGGCAATGCGAGTGTGGTGGCATTCGTACCATTCCCGCAAGCCGCGCTCCTGGGCGATCCGGTGCTCCTGGTCATCCTTCCAGGCAAGCAGGTCGGCTTCCGAGCGCCAGTAGGAGATGGTGATGCCGTTTCGCTCGCCGTCGCGGACGCTTTCCAGTCCGAGAAAGCCGGGATATCCGGCCGCCAGCTCCTCCATGCGTGCCGCGGTTTTCGCGTAGTCGGTTTCGACCGGCGTGCGGATGTTCGTGAAGATGACGGCGAAGTAGGGCGGTTCGGGCGTGTTCGCGGGGAAGTCCATGGTTGCAGGTCTTCCCGCGCGAACCGTCCGTCAAGTTGGAATATCGCCGCGGTTGCGACTAAGCCGTATCCGCGGCGGCGTCGCGCACGCGCAACAGCGCGGCACGGGCCGTGGGAGACGTGGGATCCACCGCCAGCGCGCGGTGCAGCAACTGGGCGACGCGCTCCGGATCATGGCCAATCTTAAACAGTAGTTCCGCCGCCGCCTCGAGGGCCCAGTTGTGCTCCGGGCAAAGGTTGATGGCTTCGGTGTAATGTTCCAGGGCCGCCGACGGTTCTTCGCCCTCGGCACGGAGGCCCAGCTTGTACTGCTCATGGGCTTCCTTCCAACCCGCGCGAACCATCTCCAGTTCCTCGGCTCGGGGAGGATTATGAACGGCGTCCGGATGATCGAAGTGCTCGGACCACAGACGCGCTCGCCAGAGCTCGGCGAAATCTTGAGCCAGCGTCTCTCCGGCGAACTTCCGGCGATCACTGCCCGCATTTTCATCGACGATTTGCAGGCGACCAATTTCATGCAGCAACACATCGTAGAGCATGAATCGCCGTACGGCCAGAACGGGCCAGGCGCAACCACGTACGGCGCCGAACATACCCGGATTCTCCGTGCGGCGAAGATAACCGGAAAGACTCACCCTGGGCGGCATGGCACAGAGCAGGACTTCCCGCCGGCCGGTCCGGTTGGCGTATCCGGCGGGGCGAAAGCGATTCCAGTCCCGAAAGTGAACGGCCTTCACTCTTTTCAAAAGGTCTTGCGGCAGGCGACTCAGCACGACTCGCACATCGTCTCGGTCGATGAAGTGGCGGCGGTCTCCCTGCGCGGGGCGGTAAGTGTATTGTATTTTGCTCATATTTATTTCCCCCGGTCGGGGTAATTCATCATACGACGAAGAAAGCCCAAAGTATCCCATGGGGGAGTGACAAAAGGGCGACATTTTCAAAAAAAAAGCCCGCGGTGAAGCGGGCTTTTTGATGCGATGCGAAATTATCGCTCGCGGGGCGACTCCTGGCGGGTTCTCGGCGATTACCAACCTTCGCGTTCTCCCCTGGAGGGATTACTCGGGGCCGCGGGCGATTCCTTAACCGAGGCGTCCTGCGTGGGCGCGCTCGCCTTCATGCTCACCGAAGTGCTGTGCGTCGGCGCGCTCGCCGCGGCACCCTCCGGACGAGGAACCGTGCGACGCACCAGCTCCATCATGTCGGAATAGTATTCCGCCGTGAGGCCTTCGGTCACGTGCTCGGGAATCTCCTCGAAGTCGGGGCGATTCTTCTCGGGCAACAGCACGGTCGTGATGCCGGCCGCGCGAGCCGCGAGCACCTTTTCCTTGATGCCGCCCACGGGCAGAATCTTACCGCGCAGGGAAATCTCGCCCGTCATGGCCGTATCGGCGATGACCGGTCGCCGTGAGAACAAGCTCGTCAGCGCCGTCAGCAGCGTCACGCCGGCGGAAGGTCCGTCCTTGGGAATGGCTCCGCTGGGAATGTGAATGTGGATATCGCTGCGATTGAACGCGCTGGGGTCGATGTCCAATTCCTCGGCATGGGCGCGAATGAACGAAAGCGCCGCGTAGGCCGATTCCTTCATTACGTCTCCCAGTTGTCCGGAGAGTTGCAGACCGCCCTTACCCTTGTAGGACGTGGCCTCTATGTAGAGGATATCGCCGCCCACCGGAGTCCAGGCAAGACCAATGGCCACGCCGGGGATGCCGGTGTTTTCCTTGAGGTCCTGGTAGAAGCGATCCCGTCCCAGCAGGTCCTTGATATCGCCTTCGTCGTAGACGATTTTCTTGAGCTCGGGTAGAGGCGATTGATACTCCGCCTTTTCCGCGGCTTCCTTCGCCGTTTCGGCGAATTTTTCGCCGTCCGGCGCCGGGGCTCCGTCCGTGACGATGGGCTGGGACGCTTGCTCGGTCTTTTCGGTCGGGGACGCGTCCGCGACTTTCGCGTCGGCCGCGGAATCGGCCGCCGAATCGCCTTGCGCGTTCGCCGCTTCTTTTTCCTGTTTCTCTTCGTGCTCCTCGAGCAGAGTGCGAATCGCCTTGCGCGCGACGGACTCCAGTTTGCGCTTCAAGGAACGCACGCCGGCTTCGCGGGTGTGGCCCTTGATGATTTTGGACAGCGCTTCCTCGGTCAGTTCGATTTGCTTCGCGCCGAGTTTCAATTGCTCCAGGATTTTGGGCATTAGATGGTTTTCGGCGATGGCTTTTTTCTCGGCGATGGTGTAGCCCGAGAGTTGCACCACTTCCATCCGATCCAGCAGGGGCAGCGGAATGCCGTCCATGTTGTTGGCCGTGGCAATGAACAGCACGCGGCTCAGGTCATAGGGCTGGCCCAGGTAGTGATCCTCGAAAGAGTGGTTTTGCTCGGGATCCAGCACTTCCAGGAGCGCCGCCGCGGGATCGCCTTGATACGAAGCACCGGTCTTGTCGATCTCATCCAGCAGGAAGACAGGATCGCGGGTCTCGGCTTTCTTCATGCTCGTGAGAACCTTGCCCGGCAACGCGCCCACATACGTACGGCGATGTCCGCGAATCTCGGCTTCGTCGCGCATGCCGCCCAGGGCCGCGCGCACCATGGGGCGATCCATGGCTCGGGCGATGGACGTGGCCAACGAGGTTTTACCCACGCCCGGAGGGCCCACCAGGCAGAGAATGGGTGCCTTGGCGCCGCCGGTTTGTTTTTCAACGGCCAGAAATTCAATGATGCGTTTTTTAACTTCTTCCAGGCCTTCGTGATCCTCGTCCAGGATGCGTCCGGCGTCCTTCAGGTTGATGGAGCGCGGGTCCGGATCTTCCCAGGGAAGTTCCGCCACCAGTTCCAGCCAGTTGCGCAATTGCCCCGCTTCCATGCCGCCCGATTGCGGCCCCTCGGACGCGCGGCGAAGACGCTTGAGTTCCTTGTTGACGACCTTGCGCATGTAGTCCGGCAGCCATTTCTCCGCCAGTTGCTTTTCGAGATCATCAACCTCATCGTCGTCGCTTTCGCCCAGTTCCTTGCGAATGGTTTCCATTTGCTTGCGCAGATAGAATTCGCGCTGCATGGTCTCCGCGTCCTTTTCCACTTTCGTGCGGACTTCGTTTTCCATCTTGAGGCGATTGGTTTCCTCCACCAGGCTGTCTTCCACCGCGTTGATCTTCTCATTGATGGAAGAGATTTTTAGAAAGTCGATCTTCTCTTCGATTTCGCGCTGGGAAAAGAATACCACCTGGTTTGCCAGGGCGCTGGGGTTATTAAGTCGTTTCACGAAGCCGGCCACTTCGTCGGGAATGCCGGGATGGGTCTCGACGTATTTCAGGACCGTGCTCTGGAAAGCCTGGAGTTTGCTTTCGTCGAAGTCCTGCAGTTCTCCCAGGGGCATGATGCGACCTTTCAGAAAAGGGTCGTACTGCTTCACGTCCACCAGCTCGATCTTCTGCACGCCCTGCAGGAAAACCTGGTAGCCGCCTTCCCCCATGGGCAGGACGCGATGGATTTCCGCCAGCGTGCCGGTGTGATACAGGCTGTCCTTTTTTACCTTTTCCTCGGTGGGCGATTTCTGCGAAAACAGTCCCACCAGGGTGCCCGGTTTGCCGTACTTCTCAACCAGGTTCACCGACTCGGTGCGGCCGACGAAAATGGGGAGCAGGACGCTGGGATAGACGACGGCATTACGAAGAGGTATGATGGGTACTTCGGTCGGAATGTCTTTCTTATCTATTTCCGTAACATTTTGATTTGCATAGCGAATTGACGACATGTGCTTACCTCTTTTGCTCTCGCCTTATAATACGAATGGGTCGGGCTAAAATCTCCCATTTTCGGTCGTTTACTCTTCCCCGCCGCATTTTCTCGAGATGATTGTTTTCTAATTCACAAAACAATAATGCATGTATTGTGCCGGCCCGGGACGGGACCAGGGGGTCCGTATTTCGGGTCCGTCGGGCGGCTCTGATGACAATTTGTCATGGACCGGGAAAATTTGGCAGCTCTCTTTACGGGATTCCACCCTTTCTTTCCGTTTCGGGAGAATTTCCCGTTTTTGTTAGACGATATAGAAGCAAGGATGTTATCTTGGAGCGGGCCGGAGCCCCCTCGACGGGGCCCTAAGGTATCCGGTCTGAAATCCGATACGATTCTCGAATTGAAACAGTTCCCAGTCCAGGTCTGAGATTGAACCTGAAGATACCGAAATCCCCGGAGCCCGTGAAAATGAAAATCGCCCAGAATGCCGCCCGAACCGCAATGACCCGGACCAGAAAGACCAGGATTGGAAAGACTCGAGCCGGACTGCTCATGCTCTCCGCCGCGTCCCTGCTGCTTTTTGCCGTCGGGCTTCAGGCGGGGACGCCGTCCAACCTGAAGCCTCCCCGGGGCACCAGCCAGGCCGAACTGAACCGGGCTTATGAGCGGGCGGTGGGTCTCCAGACCGTTTATCGCTCCATTTACGAAAGCGTCCGACCGGCGGTGGTCCACATCGTCGTGGAACCGAAAACCCGCAAAGTGAGTCGCGCCCAATCGGGCCCGGGCGCGCGACCGCTTATGAAGGATCCCCTCTTCCGCAAGTATCGTCGTCATTTCTTTTACCGTGGTCCCCGGACCAATCGCCGTCCCCGTGCCCTGGGTTCGGGCTTCATCATCGACAAGGGCGGGCTGGTCGTAACCAACAGCCACGTTGTGGGCAAGGCTCGCAATGTTAAGGTCAAGCTCCACGACGGACGCATCATCGCCGGAGTCGTGCGGGGCGTGGACAATCTCACCGACGTGGCCCTGATTCGCATCAAACCCTTCAAGGGCATCACTTCCGTGCGCCTGGGGGATTCCTCCGCCGTTCGCGTGGGCGATTTGACCGTGGCCGTGGGCAGTCCCTTCGGCTTCGACGGAACCTTCACCACCGGCGTGGTCTCCGCCGTGCGTCGCGGCGGCCTGGATTCCAGCGGCATTAGTTTTATTCAAACCGACGCGCCCATCAACCAGGGCAACTCCGGCGGGCCGCTGGTCAACATCCGCGGCGAAGTCGTGGGCATCAATCGCATGATCGTCACCCCGTCCGGAGGTTCGGTGGGCATCGGTTTCGCCATTCCGGTGAACCAGGTTTCCAATGTGATCACCTCCATTCGCGTACGCGGTTCGGTCTTGCGACCGCTGCTGGGCGTACAGATTTCCGCCGTGCCCCGTGACCTGCGCAAGCTTTCGAAAGGCAAGGGTGTTTTCGTGCAGGCCGTCATGGAAGGCACGTCGGCCTGGAAGGCCGGCATCGAGCCCGAGGACATCATCTTGCGCATCGACGGCAAGTCCGTGAACACGCCCCGGGAACTCGTGACCTACATTCAACGCAAGAAAGTCGGTGATCGCGTCATCGTGGAATTGATTCGCGACAAACGTCGCGCGAAGATCGCCGTCACTCTGGGTCGTCGCAAGGGCTGAACGGCGAAAGCGAAACCAGATTCCAATCCGGCCGCGGGAGACAATCCCTACGGCCGGGCTACCGCGCCCATGGAGGGCGACATCCATGCGTCCAATCGCCTGAACCTCAGTCGTTGGGCGCGTTTCTTTATTACGCTGGACGTAGTCTTCTTTGCCGGGTTGGTGTACGACCTGGTTTTCATTCAGCCGGCATCCTCCGTTTTCCCCGTACAGGACCTCAGGCTTCATCCCGCTTGGTGGTTGCTTCGCCTTCATAATTTTCTGCCCGGAGCGCTGGCCGTTGCGGGAAGTCTTATGCTCCTGATGGGGCGGCGTGCCGGCATTCTCCCGGCGATGGTGGGAACGGGTCTGGCCATCGGCGGTGCCTTGGTGCGCGGCCTCGATTTCGCGTTCCCGGTTGAGCCCCACCCGGCGGCCGGAGATTCAAAAACTCGCGATTTACTCAATAGCCTGAACATGGTCCTGCTGGTTTACCAATCGCTTGTACCCATCGTGTATAATTCTCTGTATTTGTTTTTTCTCAATCGCCTGCGAAAAGCTCATAGCCACTCCGCGGCCATAACGGGGTCGTCCTCGTCGCAGAAGAGTGAATAGTCGCACAAAAGTTCTTCGCCGCGCTTGATGGGGCGCAGGGCCGTCATGGGATCGCCGCCGCCCACATTGGCCGCCGACGCGGAATGATTCATGAAGCGACCGTCGTCCAGATCCAGAACGTAGCGACCGCGATGCTTATACGCGTACTTCTCCATGGCCCGAAAGCAGGGCGCGGCGATTTCACGACGAAGGATGCGCCAGTCTTTTTCGTCGTAGTGAATTTCGGTTTCCGGATGAAAGCGCCAGATAATTTCGCCCTCGGCGATGTCGCGCGCCGCGAAAAGTCCGATGCCGTCTACACCGGAACGATCCAGATAAGTCTCCACCGTCAGCATGCCGTACCCGGGCCGCGCGAAGGGCGACCCGTCCGAATGATGCACGCCAATGACGCCGGCGCCGGCTTTTTTCCATTAGCCGAGGGCGTTTTAATCTGAAGACTGTGAAATGAATCTTTTGAAATTCTAAAACGGCGCAACTCGGCGATGCGCGAATTACTTTTTAGCTTTACGCTTCTTGCCGGCGGTCTTGCGCTTCGCGGCTTTCTTGATGGCCGCCTTGCGCCGGCTTTTCTTAGCGTCGAGATCCTTTTGCTTGCGCACGGCCGACTTCTTGGGGCCTTTCGGTTTGGCCGGCTTCGCGGATTTCGAAGTTTTCTTTTTGGGAGCGGCCTTCTTGCTCATGGGCGGCCGGTCTTTCGCGCCGGGCTTCGGCTTTCCGCCATGGGGTCTCGCGGGCTTGCTTGTTTTCACGGAAGTTGATTTCCCGCCCCGGGGCTTGTCCGGGGGCAGGGCTTCCCGCAAGGGTTTGTCTTTTTGCAGTAAGTAGGCCATGGCCCCGGCGATGCGACGGGCGGAGACGTCTTGCTCGGTGCGCAAATCCTCGGCGATGCTCTCGAAAAAATTCAGCTCTTCGCCGCTGACCAGCACCTCGACGATACGTTTCTTGAACAGCGCGATGCGATGATCCGCCACGTCGGCGCGACTGGGCAGGCGCATCTCGGCGATGGGCTGGCGAGTGGCGTTCTCAATGGCGCGCAGCATGCGCCGTTCGCGCGGAGCCACGAACAGAATCGCGTGACCATCGCGCCCCGCCCGTCCCGTGCGCCCGATGCGATGGATATAGGCCTCGACGTCGTTGGGAATGTCGTAGTTGATTACATGGGATATACGATTTACATTCAGGCCGCGCGCGGCTACGTCGGTGGCCACGACGATATCCAGGCTTTCGTTCTTCAGGCGCTCGATGGTCTTTTCGCGCATGGTCTGATTCATGTCGCCGTTGAGGGCGGCGCAGGAATACCCGCGCGCCTCGATTTTCTCGGCCAGTTCCGTGGTGGCGTTCTTCGTGCGCGCGAAGATAATCATGCCGTCGAAATCCTCGGTTTCCAGGATTCGCGTCAGCGCTTCCAGCTTGTGCGCGCCAGCCGCCGGCAGGAAACGCTGGTCGATGGTGTCCACCGTGGCCGTCTTCGACTTGATCTTGATTTGAGTCGGTTTGTTTAGGTACTTCTCGGCGATGCGACGCACGGCGGG
>CAZGYS010000007.1:0-28722 GCA_964530305.1 uncultured Leptospiraceae bacterium | reverse complement strand
TGACCAGTGAAGACTGAATCTTCTCCACCAGCACCTGGTTGCCGCCTTGAATGAGGCGAATCTGCGGCGCCGACTGCAGGGAAACCATGCGGCTTAACTTAAGGTCATGCAGCTTCTTTTCGAAGCGATTGAAGAATTGCACGAGATCGCGAAAGCGTTGCACGTCCGCCTGGTCTCCGGAGCTTTGCGCCTTTTCCTGGGCGGCCGGCAGTTCCTGATCCCGCAAAGCGTCCAGCTTGATCTGGCCCGCGGCGATGTGCACGTCCAGTTGCTTGAGATAATCCATGCTGCGATGGTACATGTCGTCGAGTTGCTTGATGTCCTTCAGCAGCTCCATGCGCGCGCCGTCCAGTTGCGCGACGATTTTGTCGATGGAGTCCTGGATTTTGTCATAGCGCGCCAGGAAGCCCTTCACGGAATCCACCATGGAACCGATGAGGGGAATCTTCGAAAGAAAACCGCCGCCGCCGGACAGACCATCCACGTCCATCTCCTTGATCTTGGCCAAAAGATCCGTCAGCAGCTCACCGGCCTGCCCCGTGTCGGCCGTGCGAATATCGCTCAAGACCTGGTCGGCGAAAGTAGATACTTCCTGCTGGGCGCCCAGGCCGTATTCCAGGATGGCGCGGGAATCGCCGACGTCGATTTCCTTCGCGATAGTCATGGCCTTTTCCCGGTCCCCGGGCTCCATTTTTTCGGTGTCCACAATGGGCTCGAATTTCGCGGGCATGAGTGCTTGGAGTTCCTGGGTCATTGGCTTCCTTCCGGTTCGCGCGCTGGCGATATTTACGCGATCATGACCCCGGGGGCGGAACCCGCAACCGATATTTCGGATTAAAGACTGGACCAGGCCGCCATGGGCGCAAAGCTGGGCCGTGCTCCTAGGCAACACCGTCGACACGCGTGCCGGGCGTCCCCGACTCCGGACTCCGGGGATTGTGTTCGCCGGGCTGATTTTCGCGGCGATTTGCGGGCTCTACATCACGCCCCGCCTTGCCGTTCAAGCTTCCCTGCCCATATTGCTGGATGCCCTGGAGCGGCCCGCGGCCAATCCTCGTCTGAATTTCCTGGACGACCGGGACCGACCCTTCGACAGCCACGCATTCGACAATAAGCTCCATGACAATTTGTCCCTGGATACAATTGATCCGGAATTCATCCGGGACCTGCTGGCGGTGGAGGACCGCGGCTTTTATGCCCATGGGGGCGTGGATTACACCGCCACCCTGCGTGCCGCGGGCGATTACCTGCTGGCTCCCCTGGGACGTCTGATGGGGCGCCCTTCGGGCCGACGCCGGGGCGGTTCGACCATCACCCAGCAATTGATCAAGAACGTCCTGAATCATCGCCGGCGAACCCCCTGGACCAAACTCAAGGAAATTCACCTGGCTCGTCTCGTGCACGCGCGGCTGCAGGATCGCCTGGGCGGCGAAAAAGCACGCGAGCTGATTCTGACGAACTATCTGAATCGCCTGTACATCACGGATCGGATTCGCGGATTACGCAACGCGGCGCACGTATACCTGAACAGCCGGGACATGGGCAAACTGGCGCCCCGGGAGCGGCGCCTGCTGCTGGCCATCCTGAACGCGCCCGGCGTTTTTCAAAAGCGCGACGCGCGTAGAATGCGTTCGGTCCTGCGGCGCATTGAAATCGCCCTGCGCGCCCGGGGACGCCGACCGGCGGAGAACGGAGAGACCACGTACTACACGGGGGAAGCGGGCGCGCGCCAACGCCGAGTTGAACTGGAGAAGACGTTGCCGGTGCGCGCACGAACCAATTTCGCGGACTCCCACATGCGCATAGTCGAGCCCCGCCTCGGCATAAGCGAAACGCGAACCGTACGAACGCATCGCGTAAGCGCGCTCAACTCCGCCCTGGATGTTCGCCTGCTGGAGTACCTGAAGCGCATCAATAACGACAGCCGAGACGGTTGCGCGAAGACCGGCGCCTATATTTTGATTCGCGTCAAGGACGGCGCGGTCATCGCCTCGGGCGATTCTCCCTGCGACGAATACAATGAGACCGTGCAACTGCGTCGCCAGATTCACTCCACCTACAAGCCCATCCTCTACGCGACGGCCTTCATGGAACTGGGCGTGGGACCGGCTACGATCTACCGGGACAAACGCGTTAGCTTTCGCGACGACCTGGGACGCGTCTATTCGCCGGGGAACAACTATCGCATCTTCAAGGGACCCATCACCCTGAAACGCGCCCTCCAGTTTTCCACCAACACCATCAGCCTGCAATTACTGAACGGGTTTTCGCCCCATACCCTGGTGGGACAATCCCAGAAAGCGTTCGCGCTTTATCCCGGCGAAAAGCTCCGCCATCAATTTCACACGCAACCTTCGCTGGCGCTGGGCACGGTGCACCTTTCCCCCGCTCATCTGGCGGCGGCTTATTTGACCTTGCTGTCCGGAGGCCTGAAAAAATATCCCGCCTGGGAACGGGGCGGCTCCGATGCGCAAACCCGGGGCGCTCCCGAGCAAGTGCTCCAGAAGGCCGCTTCCTACCAGGTCCGAGAAATGCTCACGGCGGTGGTTCGGATGCGGGGAACGGGCGGGCCTCACCTGGAACACATCAGCGGTCTCATTATCAAGGATCTGGGCGGCAAGAGCGGGTCCAGTCCCCGGGACAGCTGGTTTGCCGGTTTTTCCCAGGATCTCTTGCTGGTGGCCTGGGTCGGCTATCGCCTGCGCCTGACCGCCGCCTCCAAGAACTTCAGCGCCATTCCCCTCTGGAAACGACTCTTCCTGGAGACCCTGCCCTACTATCCACCCCGGGCCCTGGAGCATCCGTCGGAACTTCGACGGGCTTACTATTGCAAACACAGCGGTCAGGCCCTGACCCGGCGGTGCCCCAGGCTGGAATCGGCCCTGTTTCCGCCCGGCCGGGAACCGCGTCAAAAATGCACCCTGCACCCGGATTGAGGCGATCCGACTGGTCCGCATTAACGCCTTTTGCAGATGCTTAAAACACGGGCAATCCGGCCTCCGGAATCCGCTGCCGGCGCCAACATTTTCGGTGTTTTTTCCGTCTAACTTGCGTAAAGTGGCTGGTTCCGCTTTCCTTGAAAAAAAGACGCATTTTTTTCATTTACGGTGCCTTAAAGCCCGATCCTATAGTGTAGATCCTACGTAGATCGGCTATACTATAGATAGAGGCATTCCGGCATCCGGAGTTCAATATGTTATCCCGTAATAAACTCATCACAGGCTCCATCCTTCTCTGCGCGGTTTTCCTGGCCGGTTCCCTGGGCGCCGAAACGGTATTCCTGCGCAATGGTCGCAAGGTTACGGGGACCATCGTGGGTCAGGGTCGCACCTGGGTTGCGTTGCGAGTGAACGGTCGCCGTACCGTTATCCGCAAAAGCCGTATTCGTAGAATATCCTACCGACGTTCGCGCCCCGTTCCGGTCCCCGGCGCTGACCGTAAAAAAGCCGAGGAAGCCAAACGCAAGAAAGCGGCGGAAGCTCGACGCAAACGGCGAGAAGCGCGCGAGCGTCGTCGTCGCGCCGCGGAACGTCGCAAGCGAGCGGCGGCGGCAGCTAAAAAGAAAGCCGAAGAAGAACGTAAGCGCAAGGAAGCGGCCGCGGCGGCGCTGGCAAAGAAGAAAGCCGAGGAAGAACGCAAGCGCAAGGCGGCGGCCGCGGCACTGGCAAAGAAGAAGGCCGAGGAAGAACGCAAGCGCAAGGCGGCAGCCGCGGCGCTGGCAAAGAAGAAGGCCGAGGAAGAGCGTAAACGCAAGGCGGCGGCAGCGGCGCTGGCAAAGAAGAAGGCCGAGGAAGAACGCAAGCGCAAAGCGGCAGCCGCGGCGCTGGCAAAGAAGAAAGCCGAGGATGATAAGCGCAAGGCGGCGGCCATAGCAGCGGCCAAAAAGAAAGCCGAGGACGATAAACGCAAGGCAGCAGCCGCGGCGGACGCCAAAAAGAAAGCCGAAATCGCCGCGTTGAAACGCAAGCAAGAAGATGATCGCAAGAAAGCAGCGGCCGCGGCGGCAGCCAAAAAGAAAGCCCAGAACGATAAGCGCAAAGCGGCCGTCGCTAAAAAACAAGAGCCGAAAAAAAGCGGCGAAACGATTCCCAGTTGGCAAGCGGCCTTATGGTCGGCGGCTTTGCCCGGTTTGGGTCAATGGTTCCAGGGTCGCAAGGCCGAAGCCGTTACTTACGGTTCCCTGTTCGGCATCGGCGCGGTCGCCGCGTACGAGGCGAATCGCCGTGTCCTGAACGCCACTCGCGATTACAATGAAACCAGCAATCCGTTTTCCACGGAAACCCTCATCCAGCAATCAGCCGGCATCAGCGTGATTCCGTCGTCGACGGACCTGGCTGATCCGGCGGTTGCCACTCTGTATTCCAGTAATTTCGAACTCCAAAAACAGGCCGTGGACGATCACTACGCCACGTATCAACAGTTCACGGTTTTCGCCGGGCTCATTTACGCCTGGAATATCGCCGATGCGTTTCTGGCGGACGCGGATCCCAACTACGGTTACGCGCCGGACCTTTCGCCCGCGAAGGCCGCCATGTGGTCGGCCATCATTCCCGGCTGGGGCCAGTGGAAGACGAATCGCCGCAATACCGGCATCTTCTACGCGAGCGTGGTCGCCGCGGGGCTGGTGGGCATGTATGAGAAAAATCGCAATGTAAAAAACGCCGCCCGCGATTACGATGAACTGAACAATCCCTACACCACCAGCAATCTGCTTTCCGTGGCCGTGGGAGCATCCACCGGCGAGACCGCCACGGACGCGCTGGGCGCCAGCATCGTGGATAATCAATTCCGCGCGCAAAGGGACGCCCTGAATCGCCATTATCGAGAGTTTCAGCAATTGGGTTACCTGACCCTGGCGGTCTACGCGTGGAGCATCGCGGATGCCTACTTTTTTACGCGTTCCAGCCCGGGCGCTTTGACGGAATCGGCGCCTTCGCCCGCGGGCCTGCGTAGCCGGGGATTCGTCGTCGCGCCCATGCTGGTGCCGGGGAACGACAATGAGGCTCCCCGCGCGGCCATGCGCTTTGCCTGGAACTTCAGTTTTTAAGGCGAATATACCAAATATTTACTAAATATTTGACATCAAGGCCGACGCTTTATGGAAATGGCTTATGTCTCAGCCAGTATTCGACTCCGCCGCGGCTGATTTGCCGTCCGACGGTTTCGATTTCCATAAAGCAATAACCAAAAAAGAGCGTTCATCGCGGTATTTGCGCACCGCAATCGATTACATGACCCAGGTTCAGGGTCGGGAAGCCTGTGATGCCTTTCTGGACGAAATCGGCATTTCCCGCGACAGTTCCATTTTCAAGCACATCTATGATGACGAGAATTGGAACTCCTACGACCTGGAGGTCTATTTCTACGACGCCCTGAAGGAGAAATTTCCGGATCCCTATGAGGCCATCTGGGAATTCGGCGTCGCGTCCGGTTCCGGTCGCCTGGATCAAAAAGATACCTTGTTCGCCTTTAAGATCAAGGTGGCGCCGGTGATGACCATTCTGCGCAAGGCCGCGGAGACCGCCCATCAGGTCAGTTTAATTTCCAATATTTATGCCCTGGAAGAAGCGCCCCGCAGCGGCGAAAGAGGCTGGAAGGGCGTAACGATTCACTTTAACTACGACATGCTGCCGGAGGGTTTCAAGTATCCTCACTGGAGCAGCGTCGTTGCCGGCTATGGTTTGATCCACGGCCTGTTCAAATACCGTAAGGGCCTGGAGATTCGCCAGGAGATTACCCACTGGCCCAACCTGCCCTCGGACCTGCCGTCCTTCAAGGGCAAGCATTACGACTTCGATTCAAAAACCAAGAACATCATCGAGCGCGAAAGCGGCATGGTCATAGCCAATGCCAGGGACGGAGCTTTAGAAAACAGCAACAAATCCGGGATAAAGCGGGGGAAGGCACGACCTTCAATAACGGCGTGGAGTCCATTTGTTACGCGGAGTGGAAACCCGAGTCTCTCTGGACCCATGTGGCTCGCAATACCTACCAGCGTCGTCGCCTTAAGAAAGAAGAGGCGGAGAAGGAACTTCGCGACGATATCATTCGCGACCTGAGCATGGAACACCAGGCGCAACTGGCGCGTTACGAAAAAGAGCTCTCGGAAAAAATCACCGAGATTCAAATGCTCAAGATCCAACAGGACGGCGATTACTTTCTCACGTCCCTGTTGACCAAGCCGCTAATCTCCAATCGCAATAAAGCCGAAACCGTCTCCACGGAATTTCATATAGAGCAGAAGAAGCGCTTCGAATTTCGCAATCGTAAATCCGAACTGGGGGGAGACATCTGCGTCACCGACAGCGTGGAACTCCAGGGCCGAAAGTACATGGTGTTCGTCAACGGGGACGCCATGGGCAAGTCCATGCAGGGCGCGGGCGGCGCGCTGGTGCTGGGCGTGGTATGGAACGCCTATCTGACGCGTTCACGCTTTTCGCGCCACCAGCAACGCAAATCGCCGGAGCTCTGGCTCCGGGACGGTTACTACGAACTCCAGAACGTGTTCAT
Organism: uncultured Leptospiraceae bacterium; assembly: GCA_964530305.1. Classification (GTDB taxonomy): domain Bacteria; phylum Spirochaetota; class Leptospiria; order Leptospirales; family Leptonemataceae; genus CAZGYS01. The sequence goes on along the minus strand of CAZGYS010000007.1, from coordinate 22,212 downwards.
CGCCTTCGACGGTTCCATGTTCATCTCCGTGGTCATGGGCCTGGTGGATGAGGAAAACGGCATGATGTATTTCATCAACGCCGAGCACCCCAATACCGTGCTGTATCGACGGGGGCGAGCTTCCTTCATCGAACATGAATTACTCCTGCGTAAAATCGGCACGCCCGGGGAGCAGGACAAAATTCAGATTCGCACGTTTCAACTGGAACCGGGGGACATCGTCATCGCCGGTTCGGACGGCCGGGACGATATTGAAGTCGGCCGCAACAAGGACGATATTCGCATCATCAATGAGGACGAAACGGAATTCCTGCGGCGCGTGGAGGAAGGACGCGGAGAGCTGGCCTTGACCGTGGAGCGCATTCACGAGCACGGAGAACTCACGGACGACCTTTCGCTGCTGCGCATCGCCTATCGCCATAACGAGGCCAGGGTCTTCCCGGACGACGCGGACGAATACTCCGATCGCTTTCGCGAAGCCACCCGCATTCTGCGCGAAGGCGATGCCGACGAAGCCTTGAACAGACTCGAGCAACTCAGTCGTGATTTCCCGGACGAATACCTGACCCATCGCTACATGGGCCGTGTCCGCTACAAACTCAAGCAATACGAAGCCTCCATCGCCGACATGGAGAAATACTTCAGCCGTTTCCCCGCCGACAATGAACTGGGCCATCTACTTTCCATGGCCCACAAGCGTCTGGGCAATTACGAACAGGCCATCGACTATGGAGAGAAGCTCGCGCTACGGGATCCCGGCGTGATCAACTACCTGATCAACCTGACGGACTGCTATCGCCTGGGCGGGCGCTTCGATCAGGCCCTGGACGTGCTGGAGCGCGCCCGGGAAATAGAACCGACTAATTCGCGCGTGGAGAAGCTGGAGCGGTTGTTGCAATCGGCGAAGAACCTGGTGTAAGCCGCGGAGGGCGCGGGGAGCGCGGAGGAAACGTCCTTAAGAGAACACGAATGGCGTGAATGTGGGGGGCTTGCATTGCATTGAGCGTCCGCCATTGCTTTATTTCTTTTCATGAGTTCCAAATTAAATATTGACCACTAATTTCCGGAGCATTACCCAACTATTATCCGCCTACGCGGGAGGGGTAAATTGGCTTCGGACTTCAAGAACACGACTATATGGAAACTGCTGGAAGAGCGGACTAAAGAATCCACGCCTCAAGCCGAGCAGGCCGGAATAGTCCTTCAGGCTCTCAATGAGCACATGCCTAAAATCCAAAGCATTCTGGAAAAAGGCGCGGGTGATGCAACCAAGGACTTCACCCTGCATGATGCCGACCATTCGTTCCGGGTCGCGCAACGAATGCCGGTTCTCATTCCCGAAGACGTCTTACCTGAACTGTCAGCCTTTGAGCTGGCACTCCTACTTCTATCGGCATACCTGCACGATATCGGCATGACACCGGAACTCAAGAGGGTCCATTCCTATTATGATTACCTTCTCACCGGCGATACCGACGACATCGAAGAGTCCGAAATTCTAGAGTTTCAGGAGTTTCTTGATCATTGGAGTCCAGGCCTGGAACCTCCGATCACGAAAGAGAAGCCGACGAAATCCGATCTGGCGCAAGCGCGAGAGCTAATTACGTACTTCTGTCGTGATAGGCACAATGACTGGAGTGGAGAGTGGATCACGGAGAATATCGAGGACAAGCCGCTCGGAGAATATCAAAACTGGCGCACCGATCTCATCAACATCTGCAAAAGCCATCATTATGGCTATGAAAAGCTAATTCAGTCCGAGTTCGATCCATGGATAGCGACCAATGACGGGGCAATAGTAAATCGTCGCTATCTAGCTCTCGTGCTACGAGTGGCCGACATTCTGGAAAATGATCCGGAAAGGACACCGGAAATCTTATTGCAACATCGAGACATCGCCGACTCAAGCTTAATATACTGGTATAAGGATCATGATTTTCGCCTCACAATAAGCTCGAACACGCAAAGCGACAAAAAGCAACTGGCTGCGTACGCCAGACCGCGCAACGCCCGCCACTACAAGGCAGTCGAAGACACACTTGATTTCATAGAACAAGAGCTATTGCTGGGTCGCCGCCTGATGGAAGAGCACCGATTGCAAAAGTGTGTCGGCGTCAGCGAGGACCTGCCCCATCGCTGGAATATCGTCGCCGACATTACCAAACAAATAGAGCCTTTCGAAAATTCTTTCGTCTACATTGACGGCGCTTTTCGCCCCGATACAAAGAAAGTTCTAGAGCTTCTATCAGGAGTACAACTATACGGCGACCCAATGGTGGCCGTGCGCGAATTACTGCAGAACGCATTCGATGCCGTACGCGAAGTAATCGCGATAGAAAGGTTGCGCCAGGAAAACCCCGGCGACGATAAATGGGAGCTGGAGCTCGGGAAGAGGTTTAAGGTAGAGTTACGACTCGAAGAGGAGAATGGAGAAACCTGGCTCATATGCAAGGACGACGGCATTGGAATGTCGCGGAAAATAATTGAGGCTTTTCTTTTGGTCAGCGGAAAAAGCAAGAGGCCCGCCCTCTTACAGCTTGAAAGGAAGTGCCTCCAGAGCGGCTTTTCATCCAATAGAACAGGACAGTTTGGCATCGGCGTGCTAAGCTATTTCATGATAGCTGACAAACTCGTCATTGAAACCAAGCGACACCAATTATCAAGCGATATGGACCTTAATGGATGGTCTTTTTCAACGGAAGGGCTAGGTGCTCTTGGGCAACTGGAAGCTGTCCCAGCCATTGAGCCCGGGACTACGGTCCGACTACGCCTAAAGAATGGATCAAAATTACATTCCATTAAGGCCACGGAAAAGGTAGGCCTTACTAAAGAATACATTGAGAGGACTGTCAGCTGGCTCCCGTGCAACTTAACAGTAAGCATGCCGAAGATAAATGAGCAAGTCAATTATGGGCCTGGCTGGATTCAAGACCATGGCAAAGTTTCGACCTTCTTGAAACTAGAACGAATCAAAGATCGCTTACAAGACATAGACAGGGATTACAGTTTCCCGATTATGACGGCAGGAAGAAAAGACCGCATAAAATCGCATGAGTTGCGAGCTGAAGAGTTCAAAAAACAGGTATTGCATACTGCCCGAACAAGCGTAGAGGAGAGTGTCTTCGAAGGTTCAATTCGATTTCGATATACGCTACTATGGTTTGCATTGCCGGGCGGGAATTCTCTCGCTCATTTAGATATCGAGACCAATGATGACGGGACCTACAAGATATCACCTGTGCCAATTGGCTTTCTCAAATCCGGTATAATTTATGACCGCACACCGGAGATTAGCTGGAAGGGAATAAGAGTAGAATCCTCCGTGGATAGGAAAAACTCGACTATGCATGAATTTGCCCGTCAGCACAATTTATTAAACCCGTCTGAAATGGCATGGCCCCGGTCAATGCATCTAGAGCTGGATATATTAAGTGAAAAGAGTGGCTTAATTTCTATAAACCGTAAGTCCATCCAATTAACGGAACACGGTCGCAAATTAATAAGCAAGCTACTTCTTCAGCTTACAAGGGATATCGCCCATTTCATTCAGGACAACAAGGAGTCAATTTATACGTCATTGAATTGTAGCTTGCTGAGAATGTCTTTACCAGCAAATACGAAATTTTTTTGGCTTCACTTAAAACGCAATGGCACCGTAAACACGATGCTCTGGAAACGAATTGAGCAGCCGTGCCTCGTAAACATTGCTCTACCCACAAATAATCCGAACAGTAGCGTATCCCTATCTCGAGCAAGAATATACGATCGATTACGCAAAGAATACACAGAGTTATTAGGCAAGGAAATTGAATTAATCAATGCAGGAGTCCAGTCATTCTCTTACACGGCGACGCTCACATCATTGGCAAACGCTTGGGGTATAGACACAATTGGCGTTGACGAAAGAGATATGAAGTTTGATGATGTGTGGCCACAGCCCGGCACATATCTAGCACCGGTTTTTCACCCAATAGATTCTATTAAAGATAGCGAGAAGGGAGTTTTTAACTCTGCGAATTTTCCAAAGACCCCATTGGAAATATGTGCTCTTGCCGTCAACAATGGACATTCCAAGAATATCATATGGAACTCTGAAAGTCTTGTTGTTAAGACGGCCGTAGTCCTCAACAAGCAGCCAATGAACATTTTTGCGTTCAACAAAGGTAACATTTTAGACGACTATGATAGCAGCCCAAATCAAGTATCAGCATGCAATTTCATCCTACGGCTCATTTACGCACGATTATCTAAACCATATGGAGCTTCCCAAGCTGGCGAATTTTGGAATGCCCTATGCGAGAATAACCCGTCAAAAGCAGAAGCCATTTGGAAACTATTGTTCAGCGATTCGAATGTAAAAAATGTTTCAGCTCTCATAGATAACAGCACAATAATAAGTATATCAGAATCAGGTTGGCAAGAAGAAGAATATGAAAATCAAATGGGCGAATTCATTACAGCAGACAAAGCTCGATTCTATTTAGAAGCACAGGATAGCGAGTAATTGCCTTGGACTTCCACATGTATGTCAAGCGTGAGAACAACTGCCTGCAGGGACAATAACTCAAAAGGAATCGACTAAAACCGACTTGGCGCGATGATGTCGAGCAATTTTGAGAGGTCCGTACTTCCGTTGAGCAAAAGGTTCAGCTGGGCAGGCTTCTTGTTCTTTGTCGCTCCGAAACTTCCCTCGCGCGCCGTGTTACACTCGTCGCATGCATCGTCTCTTACGCGAAAAATTGAAAACCCTGCAAGCCGGCCGTCGAATCGCCGTAGCTTGCTTGTGCGCATTACTTCTGACGGGTTGCGAAGACGACGAGAACGAGAAGCGTCTACGAGAGCTGGGGCTTTTGTCGGGCGTCACCACAATCAATTGCTCGATCGCGACCACCTAGTTGAGGGCGATTTTATCCGTCACCGCGAATCTGCCGGGCGGCACAACGGACGCGCAGTGCACGACTTACAGCAATCCGGCCTTTTTTGAAATCAGCCGCGACGGGTCGGCTTTGAACGGCTCCTTCCCCAACGCGACCTCAAGCGGCGAAGCCTACTTCGGCTTTTGTCAATCCGGCGCGAATCCGCAAATCACGCTTTCCGTGTTTGAGCAAATCGCCGGCACCTTCACCGTACGAATCAATCTGCCCGGCCTGCAAACTTTCGAGACGACGCGTGCCGTGACGGAAACGACAACGAGCGGCGGCCCGTGTCCTCCGGTCCGAGCGTTCAGCGGCGGGACCATCGAAACGACGCTATCGCCTTGATCCATTCGTGCTTATTCGTGTTCGCCTGAATATACAGCCGGGTCAGGCTCGCGCGGCTACGATGTAAAAAGGCGTGAAGGGATTCTCATCTTCCACCGCGAAAGCTCTTTCGACGCGAAAGCCGGCTTCTCGGGTCAGGTCGAGCCAGAACTCGGCGGGCATGTGGCGATTGGGCATGGGGATGTCCGGCAGGTCGTTGAACACGCGATAATAGAAGTTCTCCATCATGGCGTTGAAGTTTCGCAGGCCCTCGGTGCCGGCGTCCGTTTCGCGAATCAGCAGAACGCCGTCCTCGGCCAGCACCCCGCGCATCGCCTCCAGCGCCGCCCGGGGCTCCTCCAGGTGATGCAGCACCATGAGCAGGGTAATGCAATGAAACTCGCGCCCGGCCGCGGGCAGGGGTCCGCCCCCATGCGGGTCATAGTGCATCTGCGTATAGTCGGGGGAATTTTCCGCGCGGGGCACGCTGTCCAGTCCCACGACTTCGCTCGGCGGAAGCTCGAGCGCGCGCGCCAGGCCGGCCGTGATCAGACCATTGCCGTTGCCGAAGTCCAGCAGCGAACGGCAGGGGCGTGGAAGATATTCCAGCAATTGCGATACTCGCCGGTCGACGCGGGAATCGCCGTCGGTCCGCAGAGCGGTTTCGGCCCGGGGGTGTTCCAGCGTGAAGCGGCGCAGGCGGGACCAGGGTTCCGCCTCCTGGGCGAAAGCGGCGGCGATTTCACGCAAAAAGGCGTCCGCCGCTTCCGGCTCCCCCGCGAAAAAACCGCCGCGCATCACCCGCTCCAGGAGCGATTGCGCGAGTTCCTCATGGGACGCGCGTAGCCGGGCTGTATCGGATATGGGATGCATTCCACCCGAGAGAAGCTTTGCGCGTGCTCCGCAAGCAAGGTTTTTTTAACCGCTCACGCCCGGCCCCGAGACCGGGCCTATCCGGGATTTTCCTTTCCAAATAAGACGGCTTCCCAAGTCTGGGGAAATCCGAAACTGAAATTCCTCTGTAATTATTCGGATCGTGGGATGGAAGTCCTACTAAACATTTAAGGAGTCGTTATGAAATACGCATTTGAGGACATCAAGGATCAGGTCGTCATCGTGACCGGATCCGGCCGGGGCATCGGTAAAGGCACGGCCGAGGTTTTCGCCGCCCATGGCGCCAAAGTAGTAGTATCCGATATTGACGCGGACGTTTGCAAGGAAGCGGCCGACGAAATCGCCAAAAAATACAATACGGAAACCCTGGCCGTCGTGGCCAACATCACCGACCGCGAACAAGTCGACGCCATGATGAAACAGGTTATCGACAAATGGGGCAAGATTGACTGCCTGGTAAACAACGCCGGTATCACCAAAGACGGCCTGTTTCTCCGCATGAAGCCGGAGCAGTGGAACTTCATCATCGACGTCAACCTGAACGGAACCTATAACTGCACCCACTCCGCTATTCAGCACATGCGTAAGGCCAAAACGGGCACCATCATCAACCTGTCCTCCATCGCGCGCGGCGGTAACCCCGGTCAGGTCAACTACTCCGCGGCCAAAGCCGGTATCGTAGGTTTCACCGCGGCGGCGGGCAAGGAACTGGCCGCCATGGGCATCCGCGTCAACGCAATCGCCCCCGGCTTCGTTGAAACCCGCCTGACCGAGGCAATCCCCGACAAACTGGCGGACGCCATGGTTAAGCAAATCCCGCTGAAGCGTAAAGGTCTGCCCGAAGACATGGCTTACCCCATTCTCTTCCTGGCTTCCAAAATGTCCGCGTACATGACCGGCCAGACGCTGGATGTAAACGGCGGCCTGGGCGGCGTATAAACCCAAACCGTTGAAATTGATGACGTGGCGCGAAAGCGTCGCCGAATCGAAAAGCCGGAGCTCGTCTCCGGCTTTTTTTATGTCTCCTGCCCGCCCGCGTACAAGTACGAATTGCGCGAAAGCCGCGGGAAATCCGCGAAAGATTTGACATTCCCCGGAAGAGGCTCCAGCATGAAGCGTCATGGAGAAACTTTACTTTAACTATTATTCGGTAAGTTCCCTCATCGCGTTCTCCATGGGTCTGGTTCTTTCGACCCTCTTCTTTATTATTCGAGACAAGTCCAGCGCAACCTTGCACCTCACCCTGGCATTGGCCGGCGTGCCGATGGCCAATATTGCCTACACCTTCGCCTATAGCTATTACGACCCCGGCGCGGCCTTTCATCGCTGGCTGACCGTGTCCGCGTCGCTGGCCATCGGCGTGCACGGGGCCCTGCTGTTCGTACACTTCCCGCGCTTGAATACGCCGCGCATCGCCCTGGCGATTTTAATCGGCGCCTATGTCAGCGGAATTCTCGCTACGCTGAATTTCTTTTATGGTTCCCTGTCGGCCCCCAGGATATATCATTTCGACGGCCACTACTGGGACTTCGACTTGCCCGGACCTACCCGCATCGTGGCGATTATACTCCTGTTCAGCCCTATTCTCATGCTGCTGGCGGGCATTACGAAGGCGATTATCCATGAAGGGCGCGAAAGGCTGGCCGTTACCGGCTTGCTGCTGACCCTTTTTTCGACTGCCTTGATCCAGGGCGTGACCAATGTCATGAGCCGCGAAGGCATAATCGACCGGGCCTTCTCCCAGACGGCGTACAGTTTCAGCATGGTGATCGGCTTTTTCCTGGTCGTCGTGATATACATCAACAATACGCGGGATCGCACCAGCTTCATGACCAAGCTGGTAGGCATCAGCCTGGTGACCTTGCTCCTGGTCATGCAGGCCTTGAGCTTCTTCTCCATTCGCGAGAGGGAACAGGCCTATGATCAATTGAGGCGGTACGAACTGGGATTGGCGCTGGCGCGAGACTTTCGTCCGGCGAACCTCGCTTATATAAAACAGCACGCCCTGAATTCAGCCATTACGAACTTCACCTACCAATCCCCGGACGCGCGCAAACCGTCCGCGCCCCGGGGCATGCCGGCCGTGGAAATCGCCAATGCGCTCATGCGCGCTCGGCTGGGCGCCTTGAAGGCGGACAACTTTTCATCGGCCTTGCCGAAGATCCTGAACGCAAGCCACGGGCGCTTCGCGGGCTACCGGGAATGGATTCGCGGTTTGCCGGCGAACGAGAGCGATGCTCCGGACAAACTTCTCCAACGCCTGGATCGGCTACAGGATATGCTCCGCGTCCGGCGCAATCGCATTCGCCGCATCAAGGACAAGAACTTTCGCGCGGAACTGACCCGGGTACTCGTAACGCCGAAGAGCGATTTCTCCCATTTCGCCGCGGCGATTTCCAAACACATGCGGCAATCCCGGTCCGAGGGTTCGAAACTCAAGCAAGAAGTTCTGGAATACCTGGCGCCCATGGAGCCGCCGGGCCGACGTCGCTTCGTCGCCGAAGGCGAACCCGCCGGAACCCGCAACTTCGTGGTCTTTCTCCAGGTGAACGCCCGCGAAGGAATCGTGTACGAGGGCGGTTTCGTTTACAGGTCTTATCGAAGTTACATTCACGAAGGCGCCCGCACCCTGGTCTATCTGGTACTGGGCGTTACCCTGCTCATCGTGGTCGGCTTTCGGTTTTTCTTTCGCGGAGCGCTGGTCACGCCCCTGAACAATCTGCTGGAGGGCGTGGGCAAGGTCAATGCCGGCGACTTCCAGGTCGTCGTGCCCGTGCGCGTGGAGGACGAGTTCGGATATTTATCGCGCTCCTTCAACGGCATGGTTGCGTCCATTCGCGAAGCGCGAGCCAGGCTCAAGGAACACGCCGACAATCTGGAAGAGAAAGTCAAGGAACGCACCACCGAATTGAGCAACACCCTGGACCAGGTGCAACTACTGAAAACCCAGCAAGATGGGGACTACTTTTTGACCTCGCTGTTGATTCGCCCCCTGGGCGCGAATCGCGCGAAGAGCGAGCGGGTTTCCGTGGACTTCCTGGTGAAACAAAAGAAGCAGTTTCAGTTTCGCAAGTGGAGCGAGGAAATCGGCGGCGATATCTGCATGTCCGACAACGTGAATCTGCGCGGCAAAAACTACACGATATTCTTGAACGCGGACGCCATGGGTAAATCCATGCAGGGAGCGGGCGGGGCCCTGGTCCTGGGCGCCGTCTTCGACGCCATCATCAAGCGCACCAAACTGACTTCCGAGTCCCAACGTCAATTTCCGGAGCGCTGGCTCAAATACGCCTTCCTGGAGCTCCACAAGGTCTTCATCAGTTTCGACGGTACCATGCTCATCTCCCTGGTCATTGGTCTCGTGGAGGAAGACACCGGCATGCTCTACTACATCAACGCGGAACACCCCTGGTCCGTACTGTATCGCAAGGGCAAGGCCTCCTTCATCGAAGACACGCTGACGTTTCGCAAACTGGGGACGCCGGGCCTGGACGGCCAGATTTTCATCAAAACCATGCAGATGGAGCCGGGAGACGTCGTTATATCCGGCTCGGACGGTCGCGACGACCTCAAGTATGTCGACGAGCACGGTCAGGAAAGATTCGCCGACGATGAACAGGAGTTCCTCAAGCGCGTCGAGGAATGCGACGGCGTGCTGGAACGCGTTCTCCCCGCTCTGGCCAAGCACGGCGATCTCACTGATGATCTATCGCTTGTACGCATATCCTATCTGGAAGACCATGCGCCGGCCGAAACTGATACTCCGGAAAAAGCAAACGAATTGCTGGCGTCCGCGCGCGAACATCTAAGTCGAGCGGACTACCAGGCGGCGGCCGACATCCTCACGGAAGCCCGAAGCCTGGACGACCTGAATCGCCGCGCAATCAAGCTCCTGGCCCGAGCCTACATCAAAATGGGGCGCTTCGACCTGGCGCTGGCGCAAGCGGAAGATTACGCGTACATCGCGCCGGGAGACACGGACATGATTTTTCTGGCTTCCTATTGCAATCGTAAGCTCAAAAATTATTCCCATGCGGCCGACTACGGAGAACGCGTTCGCCTGCGCAATCCCGGAGACACTCGCAACCTGGCTCACCTGGCCGAGGTGTACATTCGCATGGGCAATCGGGAACGCGCCCGGGAATTGATTGAGCAAGCCCTGAACCTTGAACCGGACCACGAACGCTCCCAAAAACTACGCGAAAAGCTCAACGCCTCTTCCGCGAAGAGCGAATAACCCCCTCCTCCATTACGCATATTCGCCTGAACGGCGATTGTCGACGGCAACGGTACGAACGGCCAGTAAGCGCATGACGCTTCGTCACCTTCTACGCACGGCGATAGTCAAGCCTGGACGCGCCTCGCCGTCCAAAGTTTCTCAACAATAGTCGCGACGTTTTCGCCTTCGCCACGAAAAAATCGCGATCCGAACGCGAAAGTCACGCGTATATAAAAATAGAACCGGCAAAGATTTGACGACCGGAGACCGAGCGAAATATAGGATACTATCATTCGCTTACGAACGAGGAATAGCATGCAAAAAAAGCTGGCCATTATCGGCAGCGGCATCGCGGGCATGGGCGCCGCCTATCGCCTTCGCGACGAATACGATATCACAATCTTCGAGCAAAACCACTACGTCGGAGGTCATACGAATACCATTGACGTGGACGACGACGGACGTCCGCTCCCCATCGACACGGGTTTTATCGTTTATAATGAAACCACCTATCCGAACCTGACGCGCCTGTTCGCCGAGCTAAACGTACAAACGGAAAACACGGACATGTCTTTTTCCGTGGGCAATCGCGTAACGAACTTCGAATGGAGTGGACGAAATGTCGGCGGCATCTTCGCGCAAAGAAGCAATCTATTCAAACCCCGCTTTCTTAAATTCCTGCTGGAAGCGAACCGCTTCAACAATACCGCCGCCACGCATCTGGACGACGAACGCACCGACGTTCCCATGGGCGAATATCTGCGCCGCCAGGGCTACAGTGAATATTTCAAGGAAAACTACGTCCTGGCCATGGGCTCCGCCGTCTGGTCCACGCCCCTGGATAAGATGGAGGAGTTTCCCGCGCGCACGTTAATTCAGTTCTTCAAAAACCACGGTATGCTCGGCTACACGACGCAATTGCAATGGCGAACCGTCAGCAACGGTTCCCGCAACTACATGAATAAAATTCTCGCGAAGCTGGGTAAACCCGTACGCGTGAACCAAGCCGTGCGAAGCATCGCCCGCGAAGCAAACCATGCCCTGGTCCGCACCGACGAAGGCGAACATCGCTTCGACCGCGTGCTCGTGGCCGCCCACGGAGATCAAGCCCTGCGCCTGCTGGCCGATCCCACGCAAACCGAGGAAGAGCTACTCTCGAAATTCAAGTATGAGAAGAACCGCGCCATCCTGCACACGGACGTCGGCGCCATGCCCACTCGAAAGAGAGCCTGGGCCGCGTGGAACTTCATGTATCGCCCCGCCGAAGGAGACCGTGAACATCGAACGACCACGGTTTACTACATGAACTACCTTCAGAACTTGAAGACGAAACACGACTATTTCGTCTCCATCAATGAGTTCGACGAACTGGACGAATCCCGAATCATTCGCGTCCTGGACTATGAGCACCCGCTCTTCGACGGCCCCGCCATCGCGGCCCAGGGGCGATTGGACGAGCTGAATGAGAGCGGCCCGATTTTTTTCTGCGGCAGCTACTTTCGCTACGGGTTTCACGAGGACGCGCTCTGGTCCGGCCTGCGGGCGGCGGAGAAGATCAAGCATGCGGAAGCTTCACTCCTGTCTGTATGAATGCAAGGTGTCCCACGCGCGGGTCGGTCCCGCGCGCAATGCGTTCACCTATTCGACTTTCCTGTTCCGCCTGGATCTGGATGAACTGGAGCACATCAGTGGAGAGTCGCGCGTTTTCGGCCATGAGCGGGCGCGTTTCTTTTCGCTTCGCGACCGAGATCACTTCAAGTACATGGAGCACCTCCCTGGCGAAACCCCGCGCTCCCGCGTTGAAAAAGAAATGAAAGTCGCGGGTCTGAATTTTCCCGCGAAGCGCATCGAACTGCTAACCGCCTGCCGCGTACTGGGTTATGTCTTCAACCCGGTCAGTTTCTACTACATCTACGACGACGAATCGCCCGAGGCACGCCCTAGAGCGGTATTGGCCGAGGTCAACAACACCTTCGGCGAACAAAAGCCTTACTGGGTCTCGCGCGGCTCGGACGGACTGACGGGCAGGGCTCGCAAGGACTTCTATGTGTCCCCCTTCATCGATCACGACGTGGACTTTACTTTCGATCTACGAGACCCGGGCGAAGACTTATTCGTCCGGATTGAATCAAAACGCGGGGACGAACCCGAACTCATCGCCGTTTTAAAAGGCAAACGTCGGGAACTTACGGACGCGAACATGCTCTCCACGGCCCTTCGCCATCCCCTTTCGACGATTTTCGTTATATTTCGCATTCACTATCAGGCATTGAAGCTGTTCATCAAAAAAGTGCCGTGGTTCGGCAAGGAAGACATGGACGAACGCATTCGCGCCGGCGCGAAACCCGAGCCGGCGCAACAAGAAAACAGGAGCATGGAAACCGCATGAATACCGCCACCAAAACCAGAAAAGACAATCTCTCGAACACCGACGCTCAACCTTTCGAGGCCGGCGACTACGGCCCGCGCCGTCCCCGCGCTTTTTTCGAAAAACTATTCCTGAATTACATGGACGGAGAAAAAGACGGCGTCCTGCGATTGGAGTATCCGCAAACCCGCGAAATGGTTCGCCTGGGCGCCGGCAAAGACGACGATTTCGCGGCGGACGCGGTCATTCGCGTAGTGGACGAGAGCTTTTTCAAAAAGTCGGTCCTCTTCGGCGAAGTGGGTTTCGGCGAAGCCTACGTGGACAAACTCTGGGACACGCCGGACCTTTACGCGGTATTGAACTTTTTCCTGCGCAACGCGGAACGTACGCCGACGTTCGCCGGCGCCTCGGGCAATGTCCGGGAACTCGCCGTGAACTTGCTGGGCGCCGTGAATCGCCGTCTGCACAATAGTCGCCGCAACACGAAAGCCAATAGTCGCAAGAACATCTCCGAGCACTACGACCTGAGCAATGACTTCTTCTCATTGATGTTGGACGAGACCATGGCTTATTCGTCCGGCATTTTCACTCAGGAATCGGACGACCTGCGTCAGTCGCAACTCAATAAGTTCGAATCCCTGTGCAAGCGTCTGCAGTTAAGCGCCGACGATCATCTGCTGGAAATCGGAACGGGTTGGGGCGGCATGGCGATGTACGCCGCCGAGAATTACGGCTGCCGTGTTACCACGGTGACCATTTCCCGGGAGCAGTATGAATTCGCTCGTGAGAAAGTTCGCGCCGCCGGCCTCCGGGACCGCATCGACGTTCAGTTGCGAGACTACCGCGAGATCACGGGTCAGTTCGATAAAATCGTTTCCGTGGAAATGGTGGAAGCCCTGGGTTATGAATACTTCGACACTTTCTTTGCCAAATGCGCGAGCGTTCTGAAGCCCGAGGGCATCATGGCCATTCAGTGCATCACGTTTCCGGAGCCCTACTTCAAGAAGTACCTCAAGCACGTGGACTGGATTCAGATCCACATCTTTCCGGGTTCGCTTCTGCTTTCGCCCCACGAAATCATGAACAGCCTGGAACGCACCAGCGATTTGATGATCTGGGAAATGGAAAGCATCGGCCTGCATTACGCGAAAACCCTGCGGCTATGGCGCGAAAACATCCTGGAAAATCGCGAACGCCTGGAAGAGATGGGTTTCGACGACCACTTCATGCGCAAGTGGCTCTATTATTTGATTTACTGCGAAGTCGGTTTCGCCAATCGTTACATCAACGATGTGCAATTGGTTTTTTCACGGCCCCTGAACTCGAAGCTGGAGAACCCTCGGGGCCGGGGCTTTACTCCCTGACCGGCGACCACATCGCGGCTCACCCTCAATAGAAAGGAATAAGGACGCACCAAGGACGAACTGAATGGACGCATTACTGGAAAAAGATCTGCTACCCGACTGGGTAATTCGCATGGGGATTCGCCGTTTGAATCGCATGCGCCTGCGGGATGAAACGGCCGCGAACGTCGAGGAACAACAGGAGAAATTCAATCTGCTGCTGGAGAAAATGCGCAGCGGCCCCATCGCCGTACACACCCAGGACGCCAATGATCAGCACTACGAATTGCCGCCGCGCTTCTTCCAACTGGTGCTGGGTAGCCATCTGAAATACAGCAGCGCTTACTGGCATAACGGCACGAACAACCTGGACGACGCCGAGAAGCACATGCTGGAGCTGACCATGCAGCGGGCCGACTTAAAAGACGGCCAGGAGATCCTGGAGCTGGGCTGCGGCTGGGGTTCCCTCACGGTGGAAATGGCCAAAACCTTTCCCAGAGCGCGCATCACCGCCGTATCCAATTCCGCGCCCCAGCGCGAATTCATTCAGGAACGTCTGCGCGCCGCGGGCGCGAAGAACGTCAAAATCATCACCACGGACATGAACGATCTGAATATCAGAAAGAAATTCGATCGCATCGTTTCGGTGGAAATGTTCGAACACATGCGCAACTACGAGCTGCTGTTCGCCAAACTGGAGAAGCTGGTTCGTCCCGGTGGAAAGCTCTTCGTGCACATCTTCACTCATCGGGAACTGACGTACCTCTACGAGGCGAAGGACGAAACCGATTGGATGTCGCGCTACTTTTTCACCGGCGGAACCATGCCGGGCAATCACATGCTCATGCGCTTCTGCCACCCCTTTCGCCTGGAAGAGCACTGGCTGGTGAGCGGCAATCACTACAGCCGCACGGCGGAAGCCTGGCTGGACAACCAGGACGCCCATAAAGACGAGATCATGGAATTGTTTCGCGAAACCTACGGGGCCGACGCCGCCAAAAAATGGTTCGTGTACTGGCGCGTCTTCTTCATGGCCTGCTCCGAACTATTCAAAACCAAAAACGGCGGCGAATGGATGGTGAACCACTATCGCTTCACGCGATAGCTCGGTTCAGCCGCGAAACACGTTCGTGAATTCATAAGGCCGGCAGGGCCGCGTCCAGTTCCCGCAGGACGCGCGCCAGGGCCTCATCGATATAACGCGGACTACGATGAGCGCGACTGAACACCAGCGCGCCTTCAATGGTCGACAAAATGAAGCCGGTCATCTCCGGAGCTTGCTCGGCGGCCAGACCATTCTCCACCAGCGCTCCGGTGATGATCTCTTCCCAGCCCAGATAAACCCGACGACAGGCTTGCTGGATGTTGTCGTTTTCCGAGGCGATTTCCAGCACCACCGTGGCTACCGGGCAACCGCGCTTGTAACCCGATTCCACCAGATGTTCGCGCATGGCGCCCACCATAACCCGGGCGGCCTCTCGAATGTCGGAACTCCGACCATAGGCTTCGCGCATCTCGGCGGCCGTGGAGTCGCCCGAAGCCTCAATGGCGGCGATGGCCAGGGCCTCCTTACCGCCCGGAAAGAAATGGTAGAGCGACCCGCTGGGCGCCCCCGTCCGCTTGAGCACGTCATTGATGCCCATGCCGTGGTACCCCCGCTGCTGCATGAGTTCCGACGCCGCCGCCACCAAATTTTGTCTCGTCTCGCTCTTGTCAGGCATGCCTACCCCGTCGATGTTCCGACAAGATCAGGGAGGGGGCGATTTTCCGCAATTAGATAGAATGTTCTAGAGCTGGTGCTCGAAGCGAGCGGCGCCGCATCACACGGACGGCAAGCCCTGCACCCGGCGCCAGGCACTCAATTGACCCAGGTGCAGATTTTGATGGGCCAGCATCAGATAGCTCAAGGCGATGCCCGTCTTCGGCATGATTGTCTTCCAGCGCTCCAGGGTCATGTCCCGGTCCAGGCAATCGGGTCCGGCTTCGCGCAGGGCGTCGGCCGCGGCCTGATTGCCCTCCAGAAACGTCGTGCGCAGTTCGCTGATGGGAGCATAGAGGGACGCGTCGGCCAGGGGCTTGGACTTCATGCCGAACTCGTGGTCTTTCGGATCCGGGAACTCATCGCCCCGAATGAGGGCCGCCATCACGGGCAGGTAGGCATTCAAGTGACTGAGCACCCAGGCCGCGTGATTCACGGCCGCCGCGGGCTGCGCCACGGCTTGCTCGGGCGTCAGGTCCGCCGTCAGACGACCGCCATAGTCCGCCGTTCTTTGCTGGGCGTGTAAAAGCATTTCAATCATCAAGGACATGACTCCATGTCCGCTCAAGGCGATTACTCCGTCAATCGCGAACCGCCACGAACTCTATCGGGCCGCGAACGTCTAACCATCCATATGAATAAGGCATGGCTGGTGTTCCTCATACCGACGCTGTTCGCGGCTTGCGCGCCGGGCAACGCGAACATGAAACCAACCGAACCCATTCGCTTTGAACCGGAACTGGGATTCGAAACGAAGGGGGCGGCCCTGTATCGATGGGGGGCGCGGGGTTCCGGTTATACCGGAGAGTTTGGATATTATCGCATCGCCTTTGAACCGAAAGGCCCGGACCACCTGGAGTTTCACCTCTACTATACGTTTTCGGCCATGGGTTCCACCCGGGGTACCATCACGGGCATCATACCGAACCGGGGCCGCCTGCCCATTACCGTAACGACGAAAGACGGCAAGAAAATTCGCTTCTTGAAAATCAGCCGCGAAAACGTAACCATCGGCTTCCCGGATTACGGCCCGGACTCCACGATTCGCTATGATCGCCATTTTCGTTGCGCCGTGCCCTGGTTGGCGCCCCATAAGGCGGAGGACCGAACCTGCGCGGGAATGCACATTAAGAACTTCGGACCACGTACTCGCAAGCAGCTCAAGGAGCGGCCTTGCCCGGCCGGTTGGCGCTCCTTGAGCACGGACTATCATAAGAAACTGAGCTTTACCGAGGCCCTGGGCCTTTCGCACTATTCCCCGAGCCGCTGGCCCAACGCTTTCTGGCTTCAAAATAAACGAACGGGTAAATTTCGCTACAAGCGGGCCGGTGAACTCAATACGGCCATCTACAAGGAGCCCATTCTACTTTGCGTGCGCAATACTAGTTCCGCTCCGCCACGCCGAGAATCATCTCCATGATGGGCGCCAGATCCAGTTTGCGCGGAGCGACGATACCGTAGATTGCCAGGCCTTGATCATTGATGGTAAGAAAACGGGCCAGGGCTTTCGCGTCCCGGTCCGGGGCGATTTCGCCTTTCTCTTGAGCCGCTTCCAGGTTTTCCAGAAACATCTTCTCGACCTTCGCGGCGAATTTCTTCACCAGCTTGTAGGACGTGTCCGTAATGAGATGCTTTTCGCTGAGGGTATTGATAAAGAAACAACCTTCGTAATCGCCCTCGAAGCGGATGGATTCGAAATACGCGCGAATATTATCCAGGCCCCGGGGCTCACGCCGCAGGGTCCTTTGATAGGCCTCATCCGCCTGGTCCAGGTAATTGGCGATGCACTCCTGAAAGAGGCCGTCCTTGCCTCCGAATTCCTGATAAAGGCTGAAGCGATTCAGACCGGTGGTTTCCACCAGTTCGCGCAGGTGCGCGCCCTCGAAACCTTTCTTCCAGAAAAGCTCCATGGCCCGTTCCACCACGTCCGATCGATCATAGGTTCGTTTTCTGCCCACGGAGACAAGATAAGGGCTCCGGCCCCTTCCGCAAACATTTTTCACCTATCGTTCTGAAAAACATTGACGTACACCGGAGGCCGGATACAATCGCCGCCAATAAACCACCTATCGTTCTGAAATAAACGACACGGAAGGAGAACAAGATGAATAAACTGATTACCATGGGAGCCGCCTTGCTCCTGACGGCCGTGAGCGCGTGCTCAACGGGTAATGGCCGCGCTCAAGGCGAAGTGACGGAAGTCGTGGTCTATCGCGTGAAGGCCGCGAAACTGGCCGGCTTCAAGACCCTCTCCGGGCACATCCATCGCGAAGCCCGGACGTTTCCCGGGTTCATTTCCATCAAGACCGTCCAGTCCGCGGCGAACCCCAATGAATTCATGGACATCGTGCGCTGGAAAACCAAGCGCCAGGCCATGGAAGCCTTTAAGAATTTCCCGAAACTGCCCCACGCGGCCGAGTTCATGGCGGCCCTTGACGGCAAGCCCGTCTACGCGGGACACTTCGGTTCGGATTTTTGAAGCGCGCCCTTACACGCGCCGAGCGGCCGCGATTTTATTCGCGGCTCGCCGGCGCGTGGGTTACGCCCTTCGCGTCGAAGCGAACGGACTCCACGATCACCTGGTGCAGGTAGTCCTTCCGGTAGTCTTCTTGCTTACAAGACGACGTAACCGTTTGAACATAGGGAAACAGGATACCGTCAACCTTGCGATAGTCGTCATAGTGCATGCAGCCCACGGCGAACCCCGCGATGTCCCGTACGGTATAGAAACTTTTTTCCACCAGGCCGGATTTCGCTCCGATCCACAGGACGTATTGATCGTGTTTGGAAGAGGGCGCGAAGTCCTTGCCCCAGGTCATCATGACCAGATCGTACTGTTTACCGGCGACTTTTTCCCGCCCCATATAGGCGATTCGCGTCGCCTCGGCGGGCAGGCGAAAGGGCAATTCCGTAAGATAGAGCAAGGCGGTAATAATGAAGCGCTGGTCCTGGTTCTCCTTGTAGGCGACTTTACCCTTCGTGTCCACCTGGTAGGTTTTCATGTTCTTGAGCCCCCAGACGGTACCCTTGAGTTCGCCTTGGCGAAAGGTTACGCGGGTCGAGTAGGTTCCCCGGGTCCAGCTCATGTCCGCGTTGACCACGGCAAGGGGCCAGGGATTGGCCAGACGCCCGATCAGACCTTTCCAGGTATCGCGCATGCGCACGTGAACGCCCTTGTTTTTTTCCCAGGCGATTCGTCCGCCGTGCTTTTCCACGGCCGCGCTCACGAGTTCCCGGCCTTTGCGAATATTCGTTTCCGACGCCGTCCCGGAACGTAAATCGCCCCGGCGAAGATCGGCCATGCAACCGCCCAGGACGACCGCGCCGAGCAGGACCGGCGCGATGAGTTGCGCGCGTCTACGAGTGTGCGTTACTGGTTTCATATTACTCTCCCTTCTTAATGCGTTGGATGGTGCGTTTGATTCGCCGCAGGGCCGTATCCAGGGGAACCGTATCGTTCCTGGTCTTTGCCATGAGCAGGGCTCCTTCCCAGTAGGTAAAAATCGCCTCGGCTTCCTCCGCCGCCGCCCGGGAGGTCAGCTTCGGATTCATTTCGCGCAGATTGGCGGCGATGAATTCCGTGATTTCACCGAACCAATGGGCCACCGCGTCGGTGATCTCCTGGTCCGTGCCCGCCAGTTCCGCGCTTAGATTGCCGCAGGGACAGCCCGGGACCTTGCCGAATTCCTCGCCGCGTTCCGCCTGCACGTCGCGCACGATGGTCAGGTAGCGAATGATTTTCTCGGAGGCCCCACGACCCGCGAGTTCGTTCTCGATGAAACCGGCCGCCAGCTCCCTGTGTCCGCGAATCACGGCCAGGGCCAGCCCTTGCTTATTTCCGTAGAAATGGTAAAGTGTTCCCTTGTTCACGCCCGCTTCGCGACAGATCTCGTCCGTGCCCACCGCCTCGAAGCCCTTGCTCCAGAACAGACCGGTGGACGCGGCCAGAATCCTTTCACCCGCGTCGCTCTTGCGCCCCATGAAGAGAGGATAGCAATACTCAACCGATCAGTCAAGTATTTTACCGACTGATCGGTCAACAAATTAAGGCACAACACGGAGCGTCAGGCCTGGGCGGAGACCTTTTCGGCCAGATTCAGCAGCAGATCGGGGCGAGTCATCTCGGGGAAGTGACCGACTTTTTTAAGTTCCACGAGACGGCTTTCGTCCTTCGCTTCGTCTTCGTTCAGATATTCGGCGAAGGTAAAACTTTGCGTACGGCGATAGGTCTTATCCCCCGCTCCCCAGAGAATCGCCGAAGGGACCTGCAGGCGCCAATCCTGGAAGTGGTCCTGAGCACGCAGAAAACCCTGCAGGCCGGAAGCCAAACAGAAGCAGGCCCCGTTCTCCAGGTTGCGAGCGTTCTGCTCGATGTAGCCGGCCTGCACCTGGCGATCATTCTCGGCCATGCGCAGCCAGCCCCGACTCACGTCGCTCGCGCCGGCGGCCAGCAGACGCTGACCGTCCAGGGGCTTGCATAAATCGCCTTTGGGATCCACGCGCCCAATCCATCGGCGATACTCCGGGAACGCCGGCGTCTGCACGCACACCAGACCCAGGACCCGTTCGGGATGCATCTGAGCGAATCGCAACGCGGTATAGCCGCTACCGCAGGGCATGGCCGTGATGACGCGCTCGGTCTCCGTCGCCGCCAGCACATCGCGCAGCACGCCCACGGTGTCCTCCAGATCGAAGCCGTAATCCCGAGCCGGACGCGAATAGCCGAAACCCGGCAACTCGAATGTGATCACCCGAAAGCGTTCCGCCAGGGCTTGGATGACGGGGCCGTACATTTCCAGGGTATGGGGCGGATCGGGACACAGCACAATGCTCTGTTTGCCCCGACCGGTCACGTTTACCCGCACTCGCCCGGCGGGGATCCGGATAAAGTCCGTTTTACCGGGCAGTCCCTCCCGGGGTTCCTTCTGGCCGATGCGAGTCCGGCACAGATGATAATCGTATTTCAGGGCTGATTCCATGTAGGTCCTCCGACAAAAGCCAGAAAACCCATAAGTAGATAAATCTGTCTACTCCTTTATCCATGACAGGACAGCGCATTTCCCCCGACGGCAAAATCGCCCAAAGAGCCCGCTTTCCGTGGTTCTTTTCCATTTGACGCCCTGCCCCGCGGTCCCATTCATACATCCCTTGACCACGGGAGTTCCTACAAGAAATGGATAAGCGCTACGATCCCCACGCCATAGAGACCGCCTGGTATGAGAAATGGGAGCAGAACGATTACTTCTCTCCATCGGGCCAGGGAGATCCCTATTCCATCATGCTGCCGCCGCCCAATGTGACCGGCAGCCTGCACATGGGCCACGCCTTCCAGGACACCATCATGGATGCCCTGATTCGCTATCATCGCATGCAAGGTCGGGACACTCTCTGGCAGGGGGGCACGGATCACGCGGGCATCGCCACCCAGCTCGTCGTGGAGAACCTCCTGGCACGGGACGGCAAGAGTCGCCATGACCTGGGCCGCGAAAAATTCATCGAACGCGTCTGGGAGTGGAAAGAGGAGTCGGGAGACGTCATCGCGAAACAGTTCCGACGCATGGGTTCCTCTCTGGACTGGTCGCGCTGGCGATTCACCATGGACCCCGGTCTGACCGAGGCCGTGAAGAAGGTCTTCGTCACCCTGCACGAAGAAGGCATTATTTATAGAGGCAAGCGCCTGGTGAACTGGGACCCCCAGTTTCACACGGCCATCTCGGATCTCGAGGTAAATTCAGAGGAAGAGAACGGCCACATGTGGACCATTCGCTATCCCCGCGCCGACGGCAAGGGCCACGTCATGGTTTCCACGACGCGCCCCGAAACCATGCTGGGGGACTCGGCCGTCGCCGTGAACCCGAAAGATGATCGTTATAAAGATCTCATCGGCAAGTCCCTTACCCTGCCGCTGGTGGGACGCGAAATCCCCGTCGTCGCCGACGACTACGTGGACCCGGAGTTCGGCACCGGCTGCGTAAAGATCACACCCGCTCACGACTTCAACGACTAGGAGGTGGGCACGCGTCACGACCTGGAGATGATCAACATCTTCACCGTGGACGCGAAGATCAACGACACGGCGCCCGAGAAGTATCGCGGCATGGATCGCTTCAAGGCGCGCAAGGAAATCATCAAGGACCTGGAAGCCCAGGACCTCATGGTCGAGATCAAACCCCACAAGCTCATGATCCCGCGCGGGGATCGCTCCGGCGTCGTCATCGAGCCCTTCCTGACCGAACAGTGGTACGTGGACGCGAAGGTGCTGGCCGAACCGGCCATCGAGGCCGTGAAGACGGGCAAGATCAAGTTCGTTCCGAAAAACTGGGAGAATACCTACTTCAACTGGATGAACGACATCCAGGACTGGTGCATCAGTCGCCAGTTGTGGTGGG
>CAZGYS010000006.1:1631-29107 GCA_964530305.1 uncultured Leptospiraceae bacterium | reverse complement strand
CCCCGCTCCAGGGCCCGCTCGGCTTTCTCCGCCCGCTTGTCCTTGAGATAACATTTCGCCAGCATCAAGCTCGCGTCCGGATTCGCGTGATCCAGAGCCAGGCACTTCTTAAAATGACGCCCGGCTTCGTTGAATTCATTTGATTTATAGAGCACATAACCCAGGCGATAGTGCACCTGCGGACTTTCGCCGTCGGTGGCCTGAATGAATTCCCGCAGATAGCGCGCGGATTCAGGAAAGGACGCGGCGCGATAAAAGAGCCGCGCTAGAAACATGAGATTGTCGTTGAGAGAAGGCTCGGCGCCGTACGCTTGCAGGGCCAGCTCCCGCGCCTCGTCGGTATCGCCTTCGCCGTAGGAAGATAGAGCGCGTTCATGGAGCGACAGGGCTTTTTCCCGCTGGGGAGAGCACTGCAACATGAGCATGGTCAAATCGTCGTCCAGGGGAACTCCGGCGATGTGATTGCGCCAGCGATTCAGAACGGCGGGCATGAGCTTGTCGACTTTTACCGGCTCGTTCTTTCCGACGATGTTGTCGATTTCCTCGCGCAACCAGGTCATCATGTTGGCCAGGCCGGTTTCCTGGCCGTCGGGATTGCGCTGCTCGGTAAAACCGTCGGTCATCATCAGAAGAAAATCGCCCGGGGAGAGGCGACCGGTGACTTCCTTGTAGTCTTCCTTTCGCGCCGGCAGGAAGCCCAGGGGAAAACCCGTGGAATCGATTTCCTGGTATTCGCGATTGGCGAAACTCCATTGAACCAGCTTCTGATGGCCGGCGTTGACGAATGAAAACGTATGGTCGGCGTGGATGCGCACGATCTGCGCGGTGAAGTAAGTTCCGTCCGGAAGCTTGGGACGCAGGGCTTCGCCCAGCTCTTCCAGGATTTCGCTCAGGCTGAATCCCATCTGCACGCAACGGCGAAAGTGATAGTGAATGGTCATGGTGACCAGCGCGGCCGGCACGCCGTGACCGGACACGTCCACAATCAAACAGGTTACCGTCGAGGCCTTGCGCACGACGTCGTAGTAATCGCCGCTGACCTCCACCATGGGTTCGTAAAAATGATCGAAGTAAATTCCGTTCCAGGGCGCGATGACGCCGTCGGGGACAATCTGGCTCTGGACATCGCGGCCCATCTTGAGATCGCTTTCCAGGCGTTCGCGGGCTTCCATTAAACCGCTGACCAGGCGCACCTCGTTCAAGGCCAGACCCAGTTGCGCCGCCATGGCTTCCAGGATTTCCATGTCGTCTTCTTTATAGAAGTGGGCGATGTCTTTTTCAATGGAGAGGGTTCCCAGCGGTCCGTCCTTGGAGGCGATTACCACGCAGGCCGCCGTCAGGGTCGTTTCGAAGCGATCCAGGAATTCGGGATGCTTGGAGAGATCCGTTATGAGCATGGATTCGCCCATCTGGAAGACGTGTCCGGAAAAGCCCTCGCCCGAGGACAAATCACGGCGCGGGGGCTCCGTCTCTTTAAGGACCTGACGGGGCTCAAGCAGCTCGCGGTCCGGATTCCATACTCGAAAGGTCACATTGTCGGGCTCGAAAATCTCTCCGCAGAGGGTGATAACCTTGTCCGCCAGCTCGGTCTCGCTGGATAGACTGGCCAGCTCCTTACTCAAATAGAGCAGGATTTCGATCTTGTTTTTGACCGTCAGTCCTCCGACGACCTTCTTGGCACCTCGATAATTGATTACTCGCCGCTTTCCGTACTTGATCTCTATCATCTGGCTGCTCCATACCGACGGTAAATTATCCACCGGGCCCGGAATGGAAGCTTTGCAAGAGACATGCCGGCATTTTCAGACCTCTTGATCTTGCTACAAATTGAGATTTTGGCGTACAGAAAAGACAGATCGCCCTAAAAACGAACAAATTCAGTGCATTTCAAGGATTTTGATATTTGGAAGCATGATTTTCAAGCAAGTCCAGCATTCAAATTTGTTTACTTTTTGTGCGACTTGACCATTTAAAATGCTGGAACGAACGTACGGGAGAGAACCCGAATCGCCGAATACTTTGTCGGAACTCCGACAACACCCGCAATTCATGAATGATTTTATTTTTGCGGGGAAAATCAATTGCAGCCGGCTCCAGGCCGTAAAGTAATATAAGATGGGCCGGAAGCATGCGTTCGGCTCGGGGGGAAATGAGTGTCGAATCCTGATATAGACAAACCGGACACCGAAATCGCCTCGGCGAGCGGGGCCGCGGATTATCCGGTCACCGCCTCGGAGCGCTATTTCGGCCTGACGGATCTGGAGACCTTCAAGAAGAATTTCATCGAGGCGAATCGCGGTAAACCCCTGATCATGATCCGCTTTGAGAAGATCCAGGGCATGGATCTACTCGACTTTCTGAACAATCTGAAGCACGAAATAAATACGGTGCTGGACGTGACGGACGTGGAGTTCGGATTCCACTATGTCGACGCGGCCGGTTGCCTGCTCATGGGCATATCGCCCCTGCACAATCGCTCCCACAAAACGTTTCCCAACATCGACAATGCCATCGGTCGCTTTCACGAGGAGTCCCTGCGCAAGAAGACATGCTCCTTTGATTTCGGCGTGGCCCGCACCCAGTGCAATCATATCTCCGACGGCGAGGAAGTATACGAGGAGCTCTTCGACGGCTCTATGCGCAATCTTCGCGACAATCTCGTGCGATGGAGCTGGACTTATTTCAATCGCGCCTACACGTACATCTCCGGCAGCGACAATGTCGTCGTGCAACCCACGGTCATTTTTGATCCGCGCAAACAGACCTGGTCGGCCAAGGGCGGCGAAGTCTTCGTGGGCGGCGGCATCTACGCCTCTTATCACGACTTGATCAACGACATCCCGGACGATCGCGAAATGAATCGCGTTGAGCTGCTCATCCTTGAAATGCTGATTACCGGATGCGAAAGATCGCCGGGGCTGCTCAAGTTCAACATTTCGCCGCAGACCTTGATTGATACCTTCTCCTCCCACGAAAGGGTGAATCGCATGAATCGCCTGATTCACGCCCGGGGTCTGAATCCCACGAACGTTCGCATCGAGCTGGTGGAAAAACCCTATGAGGAAAAAGATCGCGGCTTGAAGGAAGTATGCGCGGACTTCTGGAACTACGGTATTAGTTTCGCCGCGGACGACTTCGGCGTACGCAGCCAGAGTCACCAGGTGGTGCTGAACCTGGGCATCATGATCAAGGAATTCAAACTGGATCCCATCAGCTTTAAGTTCAAGGCCGAGGAAGACCGGATCAAGTTCCTGGACAATCTGGCCTTCATCGAATACTGCAAGCGCCTGGCGGACAACCGGGGCGCGTCCATTACGGCGGAAGCCGTGGAGGACTACGATACCCTGCAATTTCTCATGGAACACCAGGTGCCGCAATTCCAGGCCCACATGTTCGTCGGCAAACTTCCGGTGGAACAGTATCGCGCCGAGTTCGACTCCATGCGCGACCTGCCCATGGAAGCCGCCACGAAGATCTTCCAGAACAAGGAACTGTTCGAGCGTCAGAAAGAAGAACGCAACATCTTCAAGCTGGCCCGCGAAATCGGCCTGATGAAATAGCTCACGGCTCCGGGCGCGCTTACTCCGTCGTCTAAGCTTGCTTGACCCGTCGCCGACCGCGAATAAGATCGCATCATGAACCTGGACTTCGGCGAAATCTGGCGAGACGAATTCGATACCCTGGATAAGGCTCTGTTGATTATCGCGCTGCTGGCCGCGCCGCTCTACATCATCATTCGTAGCGGCGGCCCTTTCCCGGCGGACTTCATCATCAAGGCCATGCCGGCTATTTTCCTGGGCCTGCTGGCCTTAAAGCACGTGAGCGGACGAAAGGGCATCCTGTTGTGCCTGGCACTCTTGTTTTGCGCGGGCGGAGATATAGCCCTGGCCCTGGACCGGCGCCAGTACTTCGTTTACGGCCTGGCCCTCTTCCTGGTCGGACATATTTTGTTCATCATGCTCTTCCTGCGGGATTTTCATTATCAACCCGTCTGGGTCAAGCCGGCGCTGCTCTTATTACTCTACGGCATGATCATGGGCGTGTTTTTGATTCCCCGGCTGGGCGCCCTGCTCGTTCCCGTGGTCATCTATATTCTCGTGATTACTTCCATGGGTATTGCCGCGTTGTTCCTCAACCACCCGTCGAAGATTGCTTTCTACGGCTCGATCTTTTTTATTCTCTCGGATTCGTTCATCGCCCTGAATAAGTTTCTGGCGCCCAATGAGATCACGCGCTTTCTGATCCTGCCCACGTATTACATCGCGCTGTTCCTGATTGCCGGCGGCTACCTGTTTAGTCGTCGCGTGGTGACCGGCGAAGCGGGTTGAAGAAGATTTATTCGCGGTCCATATTTTTTGGCCGTCAGTTCACACCAGGCGACTTCTCGCGCCCTGGCGCGCATGAGTATCCAGCCGCTATCTAGAACGTTACAGGACACTTTTCCATCAGACATCGAATCTTGAGTTCCTGGAGAAATTACTGGCCTACATCTATCAGGTACAGGATATTGAAATCGAAGGCCTCAGGGATCTTATCACAACCCACATCGGCGAGGACGGGAGTGAAACAGCCATGACCACCGCGGAAAGACTTGAGCAAAAAGGGCGACGAGAAGCTAAACTTGAAATCGCCCGTAATCTATTGGCGGAAGACATTCCGCTGGAAAAAATTCTGAAGTCCACCGGCCTGACCAGGGACGACCTGGTCGAAGCCGGTATCATCGAAAAATAAAAAACCGCGCCACCGATAAACGGCGCGCGGTTTCCATCTAATCTTTACGCTACTCTTATTCGCCTTCGCCGCGATCCATGCCGCGACTGCTGGCTTCCTTGTGCGGCGGAACGAAAATTCCCTGTCCGCCGGGTTTCGCGTTGGCGCCGCCCTTGCCGAAGGACTGCGCTTCGCTCTTGAGCTTCTCCACGTTGATTTCGTGCGTAGCGGTGAGCGACTTCTTCTCCGGAAAGCTCTCGATATGCAGCGTCTGCGTCGGGTAGGCGAAATTAACTCCCAGTTCATGGGCCAGACGATAAATCTCCAGGTAGATGTTCTGCCGCTCTACGAGCTCGTCGTTCCAGGTCGGAACCTTAAAGAAGAAGTAGAGTAGAATATCCAGACTGGAAGGGCCGTAGTTGGAGAAGACCACGTGGAAGTAGTCCTTTCGCGTACTGGGGTTGGCCTTGATGATGTTCTTAATGCCTTCCATGAAAGCCTCGAGCTTTTCGGGAGGCGTATCATAGGTAACGCCGATGGTGGTCTTCGCGCGGCGATAGACGCGCATGCCCATGTTGTCGATGGTGGAATTAGCCACGTCCGAGTTGGGCACGGAAATGACCGAATTGTAGAACGTACGAATTCGCGTGGAGCGAAACCCGATTTCCTCCACCGTGCCCTCGGCGCCGGAGACGAGAATCCAATCGCCTACTTGAAAGGGGCGATCAAACAGAATCATCAACGAGCCGAAGAAGTTGGCCACCGTATCCTTGGCGGCCATGGCGATGGCCAGACCGCCGATACCCAGACCGGCCAGAACGGACATTACGTTAAAGCCCAGGTTCTGAATGGCAATCAAGACACCGGCGATGACGATGATGATCTTAATGGTCCTGTTCAGGAGCGGCACGAGCTGGTCGTCCAGCGTGGACTCGGTCTTGGCGGCCATTTGCTCGAAGTATTCCGTAAGTACGCCCGCCAGGCGATACAGCAACCAGATCAGGACGACGCTGAAGTAAACCTTCAGAAAGATGGTGAAGCCGTTAAGCACCAGACCTTCGAAGCGAAGTATATACAGCGAAGCGAACCAGAAACCCACGGCTCCCAGATAACCGATGGGGCCTTTCAACGCGGCGACGACTTTGTCGTCCCAATCGCTTTCGGACTTGGCGACCAGTCGGCCCAGCAGGGTCACCAGGTGGCGAATGATGACCTTCAAGGACAAACCAATGAGGATGGCCACGCCCAATCCGATCCACTGCCAGAAGGCCATGCCCCACAGCTTATTGGTCATCCAGGCCGGCACAACCGTCTGGATCCAGGGCGGTTTGTAACCACTGCCCTTTTGAAAGTCCTTGAGCCCCTTGACGTAGGGCAGGTGCTTCACGCGCTCATGCCAGGACTTCGCCTTGGCGACGGTATCCTTGTTGAACAGATACTCGCCCTTGCGGGGGCCCGAATCAATGCGACTGATGGTAATCTGGGTGTCCTTCAAGCGCCAGCGATTCCCTTTGGCGGCCAGTTCCGCCTTGCCTTCCGGCGTTTCCAGGGACGGGACGTATTTCAGGTCGATCAAAATGACGCGGTCCATGACTTCTTTCAGAGCCACGGCCGAATCGAATCCGCTCTGTTCGCGCAGGAGTTCATTCACGCCCGACAGATCCAGGGTCCGCACGGCGTCCTTAATGCGGGCCTTGAGCCGCGGGTTGTCCCGCTCTACACCGCGCTTATAATCGTTCATGGCCCCCAGAAAGGTCCGCATGGTGTCCCGGGGGTGGTCGGTCTTGACCTCGGCCAGGATAGTCTTGGCGCTTTGTTTTTCCGGCGTCGTGATTTCCTGGGCCGGGAGGGCGGACCAGGCGAAGGCCGTAAGAAAGGAAATAATTAACAGATTTCTAACACGCATCAGGCGCTCCAGAGAGAATTTGAAATGCAAGGGTAAATCGAAGCGGGGCTCGCTTCGACGACAACCCTTCCCCGGAACCAGCCGGCAGGTCCAGCAAAAAACGGACGGGGTCCGCCCGGTCAGGGATGGCGAGTGGGATACTTGAGAGCCCAGCCTTTCAGGGGCACGGCGACGATGTTCAGCTCGGGATTATTGTGATAGATCAGAAACAGGTCCTTCTTATCCCGACCGACCTTGAAATAGTTGTCGCTGTGCATCAGGAGCATGGCCCCACGCTTATCGGCGCCGAAGCCCGACGTGATCAGTCTTCGCGCCTCTTCATAGGCGATCTTTTCCTTCCTGGACGGATAGACGGAATCGAATTCCAGCGCCAGCAGGACGTAGTAGCGATTCGCGTGACGAACCAGCTTCAGCGCCTCCACCAGTTCGTTCAAGCGCAGCAGGTACAACCAGGGGCGAAAGTTATGCTGCATGATGTTCTTGACGCGGGCTTGTTCCAGATCACGCAGGGCGAGCTCCAGGAACTTCCGCGCCCGGCCGTTATTGCTGTATACGATGCGCACGGCGTATCCGCGCAAACGGCGATGCACCAGTTCCGACTCCCGCTTGAGGATCCGGCGATACAATTGAATCAAGAGGTACTCGACGCGACGAATCTCCTGGTAGGAATCATTAAAGCGACGAGCCAGAAACAGTATCTTCGCCTGCATGAAGCGATTCACGCAGTGCTTGAACACCAGTTGCTCCTCGGCGTTGCCGTAATTGCTCACCGAGGGATTGATGGCCGTGAGATAATAATTTACCTGCTTGAGTCCGGCCTCGGCCCACAGGGCCGCCTTCGCTTCCTTGCCGATGGCGCCTTCGGACGCGGAGAGTTCGCCGGGGCGCCCGGCGGCCGTGAGCAGACAAATCGCCGCGGCGATAAACGCAATACGATGGAGACGGGAATTTTGCGCGGCCGGTTTCACGTCATAAGGATCGATCCGCGAAACACCCATGGGACATAATCGCCTCAAAAAAACGAAAAGCCCCGGCCACGTTGGTCCGACTACCGGGACTTCTTGCGGAAGCGCGTCAGGCCCAGGTAACCGAACAGCAGGCCTCCGGCGACGGGGATGGCCGACAGAGTCCACATCCAGGTGGGCGTCGCCGGGTCTTCGTCCGCCAGTAGAAACACGCCCAGCAACAGGAACAAGCCGAAACTTACCGACAGCACGCCCAGGCCGATGAGCAGGCTGCGAATCATGCCGTGCAGCCCGGAAAGCCGATCCTGAGCGTCGGGGGTCGTCGGGACGCGGACGGGCGCGGGCAGAGTAATGGCCCCCGCAACGGACGCCGGGTCGGCGTCCCCCGGAGACGTGTCGTTCAGAATCATGAATTCATCGTGGGCCAGCGCCGTGCGAATATGCAGCACGGTCAGAATGGAAAGCACGATGACTACCATGGGCGCCATCCAGAACAAATCGCCGATGGCGGCCAGCAGGGGCACGTCGAAGACGGCATGGGCGACGATGGCGATGGCCAAACCGATGCAGGCCGAGACGGCCAGGGACGCATCGGTAAATCGCCCGCGCGCCAGCCAGTAGCCCATGACGGCCCCGGTCAGGACGTGCATGGGCACCGACACCAGCGCCCGGTAGATGCCGGTTAAAAAGCCGTGCTCCAGCACATAGAAGATGTTCTCCATTGTGGCGAAGCCCGACGCCACGGCGGCGCCGTAGACGAGTCCGTCCATGAGTTCGTCGAAGTGAAAATTGCGATAACAATACAGACGAATGACGACGAACTTGGCCAGCTCCTCCACCGGACCGATGACGACAAAGGAAAGAAACACGGCTCGAGGCAGGGTATAGACGCCGCCCGCGTCATCGCCCATGAAGGGATATTCCAGCAGGCCGGCGGGCACCACGGCCAGGGCTCCCAGTAGAAAGGAAGCCATGATGACGCGCACCGGTTCCTTCTTCAGCACGTCCTTTCGATAGAAATAGACGAGCATGGCGATGCCGGGCAGCAGAGCCAGGATGATCAGTGCTATGGTTCTGACCATGAACCCATTTCCCGAGAGGCGGCGGAGAAAGAAAGGAGTTTAAGGCGACTGAATTTCACCGCCCGGAATGTCGTTACTAATTACGATACCCGAAGAAATATCATAGTTTCATGGCCAAAATAATTTCAGTAATCAACTATAAGGGCGGAGTCGGCAAGACCACCCTTACCCTGCAGCTCGGAGTCGGTCTCACGAGCATTTATAAGAAGAAAGTCCTGCTCGTGGATCTCGATCCCCAGTGCAGCCTGTCCCTCTCGACCGTGGACGAGCACTACTGGGCCGAGTGGGTGGCGGGCAAGGGTTCCATCAAGGACGTTGTCCAGAGTTTCTACGACGGCGACAAGCCCGGCATCGACTCCTCCTGGATTATGCAAAACGCCCTGGACCGGGCCTGGGACAGCATGCCCGGCAATACACCCGGCCTGGACATTCTTCCCTCTCACCTGGACCTGCCCGAATACGAAATGCGCATGGTCAGCAAAAAGCCCCGGCACATCGGCTCCATGGACGAGTTCTACCTGAAACGCTACATGGTCCTCAAGGACGCGTTCGCCAATATTCGCAAACAGTACGATTACATTCTCTTCGACTGTCCGCCGAACATCTATTTGATTTCGCGTAATGCGATTATCGCCAGCGACTACTACCTGGTGCCGACGATTCCCGATTTCATTTCCTGTTACGGTATCCCTTTTATTCTTCAGCACATCAAGAACATGCAGGACGAAGTCAAGGAGCGCGGTAGTCGCGTGTCCCGAGCCGAATTCCTGGGCGTCGCGCGCAATCGCGTTCGCCAGGCCGGTATGAGTCTCGTCAACGAACACGAGGAACAGAGCAATAAACTGCGCGACGAATACGGCAAGGCCCTCTTCGAATCAATGATCATGGATCGTATCGGCGTCGCCGAATTGCTGGGTTCGCGTCAGAACATCTACCGCACCGACAACGGTAAACACGCCGACATCAAGAAGGACTTCACCGCTCTGACGAAGGAAGTCGTCAAGCGCATGGGCGATTGATCTCCCGGGCGGCCGCCGCGGCGATTTTCATGTTTGCGCGCCAGGTCGTTTTTCCGACCCTGGTGTGCATCCGGCTCCCCGCTTGACTTTTCAGCCGTTCCATGCTACTATCCCGGCACTCCGCCGCCGACGCCGCACCCGAATTCTTACGATCCCACCCTGTGGGAGAGGTATCCTGGGGTACCGTACTGGTTGCCCTCCCGACACAGGGTGGGATCTTTAAATTAGTTTGAGTATTTTTTCAGGAATTTCAGGATGTGCGGGAAGATGTCCCGGTCATTGTGTTTGCCCATGAGGGTGTCCTGATGCCCGTAGCCTTCGGCGATGAACAGCTCGTTCTTGTTGTCGGGGCTGAGCTTTTTCAAGGTCTCATAGGTTACAATGTTCGAGTCCGTGAAAACCTTATTCTTGTCTCCCGTCATGAACATGATCGGGGTCTTGATTTCCTGTGCCCGGTCCAGGTAGTTATTGGGCAACTCATTGTACTTCGCGTTGGACTCACGGTATTTTATCACGACGCCGCGCCCGACCATCTTACGAATATGACGGAAGTAATTGATCTCCACCGCACCGAATAAATCGCCCACGCGACGATGGGTAACCTCGTTCAGGTTCGCGTGCTCGTAACACGCGGGACGCCCCGTACCCCACATCAAACTGAGCATGTGGCAAGCCGGAACATCGCACTCGGGATGAAACCAGGAGTTGATCTTGGAAAAGATTTTGCCCCGGGGAATTCCCGGACCCGGCAGATAGGACCAGTTGGGATTGATATTGGGAAATCGCATCAAGTAGCTAATCAGCCCCGGCACGACGTTCAACTTGAAACGCGACCAACCGGGCACGCGCGGCGTAAGCGAAACACTGTTGGAGACGATACTGGTCACGCCGTCCACCATGCCCGCGAAGTAGCTCATGAAGAATGAAATCGATCCCACGCAGTGACAGATGACGTGAATGCGCTTATTGGGGCCGATTTGTCGCCGCAACTCCGCGAAAGCCGCCGGGTAATCGAACAGGGCGATGTCGTCCAGACTGTATTGATTGGGGAAGAGATTGTAATTGTAGCGCATGCTCCCGCGCCAGTCGAAGGACCACACGTCTCCAAATCCATTGTCGTGCAGGTAATTCACCAGATTGTATTGCTCGGGCATGATGTACATGTCCGTGGACGTGGTCAGACCGTGGGAAAGGATAATGACGTCGTCGCTCTCTTCACGCTTGAAGCGCATCAATTGCAGACCCAGCTTGTCGTCCGTACTGAAAGGATGCGTGGTGATTTCGGCATCCTTTACGCCCTCCAACGTGAACAAGGCGATTTCCCGATCCTCCCAGATCAGGGGCTCGGCCTTGAACACCTGCGGCGCGTAGACATCCCATAGAGTTCCCATGAACAGATGGCCGAACTTCAGGACCGCGTCCGCTCGCGCGCGAAACGTGCTGCCGTCGGACTTAATGGTAGTCATCTGCTTGGCGAAGTCCTTCACCAGAATAATAATGATACCCGTGGCGGCGACTTTCGCTTCGTCGTCCTTGCCTTCCTCGACGTGCCCTTCCAGCAGTTGCGTATACAACGTCGTTGTATCGTGCCAGATATTCATGACGCCGTCGTCTTTCACGATCTTATGGCCGATCATGGTCAGCTTGCGTCCGTCCTTCGCCGTAAAAAACAGGCGATAACGCATGTTCTTCGTGTTCTTGTCAGGCGCGCCCGTATCCACGAAGAGATTGAAGACGCCTTTTTCAACTTGCAACTTGCCGCCCAGTTGCTTGCACTCCACCCAGCCCGCGGCGACGCCCTGCTCCCGGGGATCGTTCACGAAGAAGTCGATGTCCGGGATGGTGATGGTCAGATGGAACATAAAGAAGTTGCCTTCCTTCTTCCCGACATCATGACCCTCTTGATAATTTTTATCAGTGCGACCGAATTCGATATAACCCTTCATCTCCTCGGTAAAACCAACGCTGACTTTTTCGCCCGAGGGCACGAAACTGGGCGCGCTATGACCTACCGGTGTTTTTGACTGAGTTTGTAATTGAGTGCTCATACTGAATCCTGTTAAATCGCCTTTTGCTGAATCGCTTGCTTTAGTTGAATCGCCTTGTTTATTCCAATCGCCTTGTCTGTTCCAATCGCCTGGCGGACGGCGAAATTCACTTTAGAGTTCGTCGTCGGGCTTGATTCCCGTGATGCCCTCGGCCACCAGCTCCGACAGGGCCGAGATGGTAGCGGTGGGATTCGCGCCCACGGCCGTGGGAACGATGGAACCATCCGCGGCGTAAAGCCCCTTGTATCCGAAGAATTGCCCGAACTCCTCGCGCTTCGCGCTGGTCACGCCTTGCTCGGGAGTATCTCCGAGAACACATCCACCCAGGGCATGCACGGTTACGTCCTTGCGAAACGGCAAATTCCAGGTCGGGAGCGGGAACCAGAACTTACCCTTCATGCGCTTATAAAAGTCCTTCACGCTGGCCAGAATAGCCTTGTAAAGCGGCATGCTGTTCTTGTACTTCCAGTCCAGGTCGATGGTGTTGTTCTTGCTAAGCGAAAGCACGCCGTCGGACTTATCGATGCCCATGCATAGGTGCACGGTAGTTCGATAAGAAATATCGCCCGTCATCATGTCTTCCAGCAGCCAACCGACGCGCCCCGTCTTGCGACCCATGAAAATTCGTTCCAGGGCATCCACGAAGGAATACCACATGGCCTTGAACCGCAGGAAACCCGGTTTGATGCCTTCGGCGAACCACGCCGCGAAAGCGGGATACGAAGCGTCCTCCATGATGAACGCCCGGTCCTTGTCGAAATCCTTGAAAAGATTATAGTCGATGCGCTGGGTGATGACGGGACCGTAATTGGGATCCGCCGGTTCCTTATTATTCACGACGAAGGAAAGAAAATCTCCATTGCCCGAGAAACGTTGCCCCAGGCGATTATTGATCTTCGGCAGGGTCTTGTAGTGATCCCGACAGCGAAAGATCAACTCCCCCGTTCCCAGCGTGCCCGCTGAGACTACCACGCGCTGGGTATCAATGGTTTGATCCGCGGCCCCGTCCCGGGTCAGGTCTCGATAGTAAATGCGATATCCATGGGTGCCGTCCTGAGTCGGGTCATCCGCGCCGGATTCGTTCAGGGGGACGATTTTCACGACCTTGGTTTCGGTCCGAACCTGAACCTTGTAGCGATGCTCCGCCACGTGGAGATAATTCAAGTCCAGCGTATTCTTGGAATGCGTATTGCACCCCACGTCACACTCCGCGCAGTAAGTACAGGAGGTCTGCGTGGCTCCGTAGCGATTTTCTTCCTGAATGCCGATTTCCGTCGGCTTGTTGAAATCATTACCGAAGAAAACATTCAAGTCCACCAGTTTGGAATCGCGCCCGGCTTCCTTCGCGAATTTCTGAAAAAGTTCGGTGCGAATAATTCTCCGGCGCGGCTCGTTCTTCCAATCCGGAATGGGACGAGACCCCAGCACTTTCTTCACGATGGAATAGTAGGGATCCAGGTCCTTCTTACGCACGGCGGCCGGCCAACGGTCGTCGAAGATATGCTCCGGCGGCTCAAGGAAAACATTGGCGTAAATCAAACTACCGCCTCCCCAGCCCGCGGCCAGGACCGCGTTCATGTGCTTATAATTGCGGATATCAAACATGCCTCGTTCGGTATGCGCATGCATGGAGGGTGGTCGGGGAATCCCCTCATCCGGCATGTTCCAAAAGTTACGCGCCATGCCGCGCGGACTGCGCGGGAAGGATCCCATGGGATAACGCTTACCTCTTTCGAAAATCATGACCTTGCCGGGCCACTTCTTTCCCAGGCGACAGCTTGTTATGGCTCCGCCGAATCCACTTCCGATCACTACCGCTTCCAGTTTTTCCGCCACTTCGAGTATTTCCTCCCCGCCGAATCGATTCGGCGGCCCGTATTCTACATGGGGCCGCGCAACAGTCAATAATTTATCTTAAATTTCAGAGAAACTTATCTTTCACCTGGTCCATGTATAGTAAATCCGATCCGCCGGGACGGACCTACTTTGAATTCTCCAGAAACTTGTTCAAGGGATTGCGATGGTCCGTCCGCTTAACTCGCCGTACGCGACTCAGGGGAATCCGCTTGATGCGCTTAAAGCGATTCAGTATATCGCCGTCCGGCGTCACGAACTGAAAGTAGGTCATGCGATTGATCTGCGGCAGGTTGTAGCGCCGCTTATCGCGCCGGGGCATGATATCGAAGACGGTAAAGCCGTACATAAACTTGCCCTTGAGCTCGTCGTCCGGAGCGAAGGTCTTCTGGGTGGTTAATTCCGCCACCGAGGTCATGCGCAGGATCAAGAGTTCATGGCCGTCCAGCTTACGTTTGAAATTATGGCCCGCCGCCTCAAGATTCAAAAAGAAGTATTCATTGTCCCGGCCGATACCCTGCCCCGTCTTGCCGCGCGAAAACTCATGGGAGCCGGCTCGCAAGGGCGAAAATTTCTCCAGGGCTTCCAGTCTTTTTTGGGCGTCCTTGTCCAACAGAACGCGTCCCGGCACCAGCGGATCTCCCGGGAGAAAGTTCTCCAGACTGTTGTAGTGGGTATGCCCCAGAAGCAAGGTCCGCACGCTTTTCTCGGTGGCCAGGCGATGAATTAACTGATACCCCGAATACAAGCGCGATTCCTTGTCCTGCTTCATGCGCGCCGTATCGCATTTGCCCGCCGAAGGTCCTTCTCTATATATGTATTTAGACTTGCAGTCGAAATCAGGATCCGCCCGCATCCACTCCTGCAGGCCGTCATGAATGCAACCCAGTTGAAAGGACTGAGTCTTGAGGGCATCGGGCAGCTTCTTGCAAAGCACGGGATTGAGTTCTTCGCCCTTGATGTAGTTGGCCGCGCTCTCATCCATGCCGGTATAATCGATCTGCTTGAAATAGTACGGATAGTCCCGACCATTGTTGCCGCCCCGGGGATCGTGATGCGCCAGCAGGATTACGTCGCGCTTGCGATTCAAGGCCAGGTCCCGCTTCAACCAGTGCATTTGAAACGACGAAACGCCGCCGCCGTAGTTCACCGTATACATGCCCCAGCCGGTACGGCGATGCTGCCGCAGCTCGAAGCTGTTGATGCTGATGTAGTGATTCTTACCGAAAGTCCAGGAGAAATAGAGCGGCCCGTAGGATCGCCGCCACTGATGGAAACCGTCGTATAGAATGCGATTGCGAAAGTAGTGCGGAACCTGAATCCAATAGACGCCCTTTTTATCCGGCATGCGCCGGCGAATGTACTGGCCCGCGAAAATGTCGATGTGCCGTCCGCCCGGAATGTCTTCCGTATCCTCCAGGTAGTCCTCGAAATTATTCCAGACCGCCCTTGAGCGTACCCGCTTGACCACTTCTTCCAGTGAGTCCGCCGGGCGTTCCGAGCCGGTAATCCAGCCCACCAGGCGATGCACCCAGCGGCGACGGGCCAGCGCGAAGGAAATGGCGACGGGCACGTGACCGGTCGAGACATAGCCGTCGTGATTCCCCGGCGTCAGAAAAATGGGAAACTTGAGGCGACGTAAAATGACGATAATGGATTCGGCTTCCTTCCTATAGGTTTCGGCCACGGGGCCCGGCAACAATGTCCCCGGCGAGCCGCCATTATGCAAATCGCCGTTAAAGGTAATGAAGCGCGAGCGACGAATGGCCGGGTCATTGCTCGTATTTACGAAGTCCACGAAATCCCGCAGCTTATCGTGGGTAATATATTTGAAAGCTTTCGTTTTATCTACCGCGTCCAGCAGGGAACTAATGCTCACCTGACTATCGGTCACATTCAAAATGGAATAGCGATTTCCATCAGCTCCGGCCCGATAGACGCGGACCGCGTTGTATTGAAACTCATGAATCGAAAGCTTGCCGGCTTGCTTTAACTCGAATCGCAAATCGTACAGGCCGGGACGAACGCCACGCATGGCGGATGCATTAAAGTCGAATCGCAAAGTTACGCGACGACGCAGGGCCCGGGGTAACCCCTCGGGCGCATAGCGAATGATGCGCGTGGGTCGAATGATCTTGAGTCGACGTCCATTGGCGGCCTCCACTCGCTCGGCCTCGTTGCGCGCTTTGCGCGGCACCAGGTAAAAGACGAAGCCGTTGTCCGGGTTCGCCTTCGCGAACTCAATCGTCTCAAGATGCGGCGAATCCTTATCGACCGACTTCTTCGCCGGCTCCAGAAACGCGAAACGACTCGGCTTCATTCGCAACACGACGGTCAGAACATCCCGCCCGTTGCGCACGAAAAGATTGGGGTTACCGATTGTAGGATAGATCAGGCGATTGATGGCGTACTTAACGCGACCCGCGCCGCCCGTGGCCGCGATGTCCGCCGTAACCGGCATGACCTGACGATTCTGAATATTGTCCGCGTAAAAGATATCGGGCAAGTAAACCTGACCGTCGGGTCCACGCACTTCCCAGGGCATCCGGGTCTTACGAATGTCCGCCGGCTCCTTGTATTCGACTCGCTCCAGGCCGGCCGGTAAGCCGGGGTGATCGGGCCGGGAACATGTCCCAATCGAACATAAACTTAACAATATGAACGCAATAGCCGCGAAAAAGGACGCTGATGAACCACGCATGGCCGATCACTTTCCGATTTTACCCGAAAGATTTCAAGAAAAATTGTATAAATTTCAAAAAATATAAAAACCAGGGAGTGGGACGCTGTCCCCTTCCTGCGTCGGGCTTTCGGCATCCGTGCCGGCGACCCACCCTGCCGCAGATGGCCGAGAGCGGCGAGCGAATCCCCCGGACCTCCACAAACGCGTCGTTGATTTGCCGCCGTCAGCTTTCTATCGCGGCCCGGTTGTTAACCATACGAAGATTAAATCATCGTGATTGAATAGGCGTGGTTAAACGATTCCCGAATCCACAGAGAACCTTCAACGAACAAACCACTCCAACCTTACGTTCGCGAACCGACGAAGCGGTTGGGGGTCCGGCGGCCTCCCCCTGGATCACGCTAAATTGTACTCTTTTATTTTCCGATACAGAGTTCGCTCGGAAATGCCCAGCAGGCCCGCCGCTTTTTCGCGGTTGCCGCCGGTGTAGGCCAGGTTTCGTGCGATGAGCGCCTTTTCGTATTCCTCGAGACTGATGCCGGGCTTTACGGAATCGACGATGGCGCGTCCGCCTTCGCGCGTGGGCGGGGCGCGCATTTCTTCCGGAAGATCGTTCTTCTCCAGCACGTCCTCGAGGGCCAGCACCGCCATGCCTTCCAGCACATTGCGAAACTGGCGAATATTGCCGGGCCAATCGTAAGTTTGAAAAAACTGTAGCAGGTCAGGCGCCAGGCGAGTTACCGACTTGTTGTACTTCTCATTGAATTGCGTGATGTAATGATTGAAGAGCAGTGGAATGTCTTCACGTCGTTGACGCAGGGGTGGAAGCGAAAGGCGAATCACGGCTAATCGATAGTAGAGGTCCTCGCGAAAGCGACCTTCATCGGTCTCGGCCAGCAGGCCGCGATTCGTAGCGGCGACGATGCGCACGTCGACGGGAATCGCCTTGCTGGATCCCACGCGCATAACTTCCCGTTCTTCGATAACACGCAGCAGCCTAACCTGGCTTTCCGGGTCCATTTCGCCGATTTCGTCCAGAAAAATCGTGCCGCCATTGGCCGACTCGAAATACCCGGCGCGATCCTTGTCCGCGCCCGTATACGCGCCCTTGACCGCGCCGAAGAGCTCCGACTCCAGAATCGTCTTGGTCAGGGCGCCGCAGTTGACCTTGACGAAGGGGCGATCCGCGCGAGGCGAACTCTCGTGAATCAAATTGGCGACCAGCTCCTTACCCGTCCCGCTTTCGCCCTCGATGAGTACGGTGACGTCCGTGGCCGCCACCTGGCGCACCTTTTCGATGACCTGCTTCAACGCGGGCGAATTGCCCACGATGCCCGTGGTGTTGAACGCCTCCGAAAGACGATTGCGCAAATTGCGATTCTCTTCCTTG
Organism: uncultured Leptospiraceae bacterium; assembly: GCA_964530305.1. Lineage (GTDB taxonomy): Bacteria > Spirochaetota > Leptospiria > Leptospirales > Leptonemataceae > CAZGYS01. Next base: position 11,450 of record CAZGYS010000006.1, on the reverse strand, counting down.
AGATCCCGCGCTTCGCTTAACTGTTCGACCTTCTTTTTAAGAAGGCGCAAGTCCACGGGCTTCATGAGGTAATCACTGGCACCCGCCTGGATGGCTTCCACGGCCGTCTCGATGGTGGGCTGGCCGGTCAGAATTAAGAAGGGCAATTCCTGGCTGCTTTTGCGCACCTCGCGAACAATTTCGATGCCGGTCGTATCCGGCAGCATCAAATCACTTACGACGAAGTCGATGCCGCGTTCCTTGAGCACGGCCCGCGCCAGGTTTCCGTCGGGCGCGGCGTAGACCGTGTATTCCAGGCCGGTAAGGTATTCCTCGAGAGCCGAACGCTGGGCATCATCGTCTTCAATAACGAGAATGGAAGTCATGACCTCGCTACTCTAATCGAGAAGCGCCCCTCCTGGTCCATTTAATTTTTGCCGCGGGATCCGAGCGGATCAAGGTTAGCGCGGCGTGGGATTCGCCGGATTGAGAGGCCCTCGACTACGAAGCGGCCGGGAATCCGGTACCTTTCGAACATCAATCAGAGGCCGCAGGACGCGCCTGGTTTCGATGATTGTCTTTTTTTCTTCGCGTTTAATAACCCTGCGCGGCTGATTGGGTCGCGTGTCCGGAATGCCCATGGCACGCAGTGCATCCCATTTTCGGGAACGGCGCGCGCGATCAATGGGAGTCCGACCAAAACGATCTCGCGCCCGGGGGTCCGCGCCGTACTTAATCAACAGCCGCACCAATGCCGGGTCCCTGTGAACCATCGTATGCAGGACCGTATTTCCCCATCTATCCCGGTAATCCACCCGGGCACCGCGGCGAAGTAGTAATTCGGCGGAGGCGAATGTCCGCGACCGAAACAAGGCGCTCTTACCGTATTCGCTACGCGCGTTTACATCGGCGCCGCCTCGCAGTAAAATTTCCATCATTGCCGTATCAGCGCTTACCGCGGCCATGATGAGTGCCGTATTGCGCTCCTTACCATGAACGGCATTCACATTCACGCCCCGCTCAAGCAACATGCCCATGAACACTCCCGCCTGATGCCTGCGGACCAGACCGGTGGTGTTTAGACCCGAGTTGCTTCCGGCCAATATGAAGGTCAAGGGCACCCGGGGATCCGCGTACAGATCCGCCAGCAGAGGGTAGAGCGTCCGCCGCTTGTTGTGGAGGGCGATTTCCACCGCGTATCGATCTACTTCAACTCTTCCGCTCTCCAACAGGCGCTTCGCGGCGATTTCGTCTTCACGAATTAGCCTGTACAATGTAACCAGAGGGTCGCGCGCACCCGCGCCCGAAAGCATGGTCACCAGCGGTTCGTATCCATGACGCGCCGCGACGACTACAAGCTTATCGCCGCCGTAAATTCGACAAGCCGGATCCGCGTTGTGCATGAGCAACAGCGGCACCATGGAAATTCGTCGGGGCCAATCCCAATGACTGTACAGTATGCGACACAGGGCGTCTCCGGGTACCTTGAAGCCTGATTCAATCAGCAAACTCAACATGGCTTCACTACGCGCTCTTCTGATCAAGGGTTGACCGTGCCAACCTTTCACATCTTTTCGGACACCGGCGTTCAATAATATACGCGTCATGACCGCGGAATCGCAGTAGACTGCTTCCCGCAGAAGGCTGCTTTTCGGGTGACCGGCGTTCACGTCCAGACCCAGTTTAATCAAGCGGCGCAGCACGCTCGGCTCTCTCTTCAGATTGCAAATACCTGAGACCTTGCGCGGCGCGGGCAACTTGATCTTAAAGGGCAACTCCCGGGGCAACCGGTGTCCGGAAATCGCCTCGTTCCAGAGCAGGTCCCGGTGCCGCGGCGAAACCTTTTCGCCTCCACGCCGCATGATCCGAATCAGTTCCAGGACGACTCGCCCTCGCCGCTCTCGCTCGTACGCGCCCCCGGCAAAGCTGCGCGGATGCAATATTCGGTCCAGTACGGCGGAGGCTTTTTGTTTTCCGGCCCGCACTTCACGCAAGGCGGCCTGAAAATCATAGGGGCGATACGCCTTTACGGGCAGCTTTTTCGGTTCCGGAGGAATCGGGGCGCCGTGTCGTCGCAGCAGCGCACGCATGTCGGCGCCTCGACTCAGGGCGGATTTTTCAGGTGCGCCGTACAGGTCGGCTTTTCGCGCGGAGAAGCCCTTGCTCAACAACCAGCGCATGACCGAAACGGATTCAACGCGAATCGCCGTTCGCACCCAGAGGTCGGGATCCCGGGGACGCGCCCCGCGGGCGTACAGTTCCTTGAGAACCGCCAGACGATTCTCATCATTCGTATAATGCTGGGCAATGGCATAGTAGCCGACGTCCGTGCCCTTTCGCCTTCGCGCGTTCACGTCGGCGCCCGCGGCCATAAGCAGTCGAACAATATCCAATCGCCCCGCCATCGCCGCCACCATGAGCGCCGTGGTGCCGGTCTTTGTCTTCGCGTTCACGTCCGCGCCGGCCGCCAGCAACCATTTAACCATGCCGGGATGGCGTTGAGCCGCCGTCATCAAGGGCACCCGACCCTGCTTGTCGGCCTGGCCGAGCACGGCGCCGGAGCTTCGCAGCAGGTTCGCCATGGGTATGTCGCCGCGAAACGCGGCTACCTGCAGGGGAAATAAACCCTTTTCGGAAGCGCCCCGAACATCGGCCCCGCGAACCAGCAAGAGCCGGGCCGCCTCTCGCTGCTTACCGTAACAGGCTTGCAAAAGCGGAGTTTCGCCGCGCTTATCACGTGCATCCACCTGGGCGCCCGCGACCAGCAGGGCTTTTATGACATTGATATTTCCGGCGAATGCCGCTTTATGAAGAGCGGTTTCACCCTCGGAACCCGCGACCTGATCTCGAGAAGCGTGAGGAACGCCGGCTTTCAACAGACGCCGGGCGAGTTTCCAATCGCCGATTGTCGCGGCCGAGAGCAAGCGACGACCACGCGAATCAGCGCTCCCGCCCTGCGCTCCAATGGAAGGCGCACTCAGGGATATGATGAATATAGTTAAAAGAAAAACGCGTGCAGTCATCGCCCCCATGATACGGCCAACTTATCGGCGCATCAAGCTAAATCTTGAGCCGCGGGCGTTCATGAAAATTTTTCAAGTATCCCACGAACCGCCCCCATGCCGGAGCGAATCTCGTCCGGCGTAAACGCCGCGAAGCCGGGCAGGAGTCCGGGACGGGCACGCCCCAGGTAGTAAGGCGAAAGCGCCGGGAGATCCAGGCCTTGCGCCGCGGCTTGCGCGGAGATCTGCTCATCGTTCATTCCGCGAGGAAGATACAACGCCAGATGCATGCCGGTGTCCCCCGGGGCGGGAGTCAGTTCCGGCATGGAAGCGATTTCCTCAAGCATGACGCGGCGCCTTTCGTCGTACAGCGTTCGCATGCGACGAATGTGAGCGTGAAAGCCGCCTTCGCGCATGAAGTGGGCCAGCACGGCCTGGGGAACCAGGGGCGACTGACGATCCACCAGGGCTCGCGCGGCGCGAAAGGCGGAAACCAGGGACTCCGGCACGACCATGTAAGCCAGGCGAATGGCCGGAAAGAGCACCTTGCTGAACGTACCAATGTAAATCACGCGTTCATGGCGGTCCAGCCCCTGGAGCGAAGACAGGGGTCGCCCCGCGTAGCGATACTCACTGTCGTAATCGTCTTCCAGAATCCAGACCTTTTTTCGAGCGGCGAAGTCCAGCAGTGCCAGGCGTCGCTCCAGACTCATGACGGCGCCCAGGGGAAATTGATGCGAAGGCGTGGTGTAGATCACGCGAGGCGTTTTTTTTCCGCGCAAGACTTGCTCGACATTCATGCCGTGTTCGTCCACGCTCACCGGTCGAATTTCGCCTCCGGCCGCCGCGAACGCTCCGCGAGCACCCAGGTAACCGGGGTCTTCCATCCAGCATGGGTCGCCCGGATCCAGCAAGAGCCGCGCGCAAAGATCCAGCGCTTCCTGAGAGCCGTTCACGATGAGCACTCGTTCGGGATCGCACGCGACGCCTCGGGATAATCTCAGATAAGCGGTCACGGCTTCGCGCAAGGGTCCGTATCCCTGGGGACCCGAGTAACCGAAATCACCCTTGTCCAACAAGCGATAGTAACGTCCGAACAAGCGCGAAAACTCGGCCATGGGAAATTCATCCAGGGCGGGAACGCCCGGCTGAAAAGGTCGCGTCCGCGCAAACGGCTTCGCGCGCGAAACCTTAATCGACGCGATCCGTCGTCCCCGCTTCGACAGGCCCGGGTTCGCCGGGCGCGGGTTCGTTCCGCCCGCGGTTTTCGCCTTCGGCGACGAGCGGGTCTTCGCGGCCGGGCCGCCCGGGAACGCGAACTCGGAAAGATCAGCCACGTAGGTACCCGCGCCGCGCCGTCCTTGCAGGTAACCCTCCGCCAGCAACTGATCGAACGCGCCGAGCACGGTATTACGCGAAACCCCCAGCAGGGAGGCCAGGTTGCGGGTGGCGGGCAGACGCGCGCCGGGAGCCAGGGTGCCGTCGAGAACCGCGTCCCGGATCATCGCGTACAAACGGCGATAGGCCGGCAGCTCCGAATCGCCCCGACTCCATGCGCGGGTCCACGAATGGTCTTGTTTTTTTGGCTCCATAAAAAAACGAAAATTGGCTCTTTCTTTAGAGCCAATTTTATGACACCTTATCATCGGCTCGCGGGAAGTCGAGCCCAATACCGTCGTATTCGAGACGGTGAAGGAAGGTAACAAGAATGAACGAACTACCGGTTACGGAACGCACCCGATTACGCCGCCGGCCCGAGCGGGGCGTGTTTGATCGCGATGAGGTCAACAAAATCCTGGACGAGGCCTTCATCTGCCACGTGGGCTTCATGGTCGAAGGGCGACCCTTCGTTATCCCCACGGCCTATGGTCGCCGGGGCGACGAGATCTACATTCACGGCTCGGCGGCGAGTCGCATGATGAAAACCCTGGAGGAAGACATCGACGTCTGCGTGACGGTCACCCTCCTGGACGCCCTGGTGCTGGCGCGATCCGCGTTTCACCACTCCCTGAACTATCGCTCGGTGGTACTGTTCGGCAAGGCTCGGGCGATTACGGACGAAAAGGAAAAAGACGATGCGCTTCGCGTATTCACGGACCACGTCATCGCGGGACGTTCGGCGCGCGTGCGACCACCCACCGCGAAGGAACTGAAAGCCACGGCCGTGCTGGCCCTACCCATCCAGGAAGCGGTAGCGAAAGTGCGCGCGGGCGGCGTGAAGGACGATGAGCCGGACTACGCATTGGATGTCTGGGCCGGGCTGGTACCGCTGAACATGCAAGCCGGAGCGCCGGTGCCGGACGATCGGCTCCCGCCGGGCGTGGAACCGGAAGCGGAGGTAGCGCGATACGATCGGCGCGATTATGTATAGGGAAATCGCGTCATAAGAAGAGCGGAAGTCGAATTTCCATTGACCGGGCGATGATATGAATTAGTAATCAATCATGATGAATCGCTTGTTGAAACATGTGCAAATTCGATGCCCGCGGCTTCCGCTCTTCTTGCTTGTTCCCATACTGATTCTGGTCGGCGTCACCCATGCCGAACCCGCGGAGGACACGCTCACCGGCGTGTGGACCCTGAAATCAACGATTCGTCTGTCTTCGACCATCACCGAGTTCCACATCAAGGCCGACGGCACCTTGCGCGCGATTCGCGCCGCGCGTAAAGAGGACGGCAAACTCGAACCACGCCTGGAATTCAAAGGCACCTGGACGCGTGAAGGTAAGCAAATTCGCTTTCGAAGCAAGCAAAAAGGACACAAGGATATTGATCTGTTTGAGTTCAAGGCTTGCGACTATTCCCGAAAAGACAATGATCTGCGTTTCAAACAATGGATTGCTTGCGGCTTCATCACTCATTACGCGCGCCAATCATCAATACGAAAAGCGGGTGAACGCTTTGAACATATGGGACAGCCCGTGCGCGCCATGGGCGGCATCCTCAAGCAAGCCCCCGAAGATCTGCCCACGCGCGAATACCCGCCTGAACCTTCGCCCATGAAGTTCTGCGCGGTCAAGAGCACGGCTAAATACCCCTTTCACGCCATGACATGCCTGAACCATATTCCTCGGGGCACCGTTCTGCGCGTTCTTGGTCGCCGCGAAGACGAATCAGGCAAGCCGGACGACTGGTATTTGATTGAGTTCAAGGACCGCTTCATGACTCCGGAGCTTCCGAAACCATTTACGCGTACCCAGGTGGGCTGGGTAAACTACGACCTTTCGCGCGCGCCCGCGCCTACCAAAGACGCGAAGACGACCAAACCCACCGGCTCCAAAAGGCCCGCCTTCGACGCGAAAAGTCCCGTGCTGGGAACCTGGGAAAAGTACAGGGAGACGAAGGACGACCAGGCCGGCACGCTCGTAATCCGACCCGATTTTACATACACGGTAAACATGGTAGGCTCCGCCGATTATAATGCGCAAAAGTACACGGCAAAATGGAAATACAATGGGCGCAATGTCGTGCTCATGAAACCCGCCGACTCCGAACAGCCCATGGCCTCGATCCTATCGGGCGAATGCGTCTACAAATTACGAAAGAACAATCTCTACTACGGCGTCTGGTTGGATTGCTCCGTGATTCAGAAATTCGTCCGTGCTTCTTCGCGCGTTCCACCCGGCGCGAAAAAGACGATCAAGGGAATTCTGGACGTCGTGACAATTCACGGTAAGACCAGGCCCGCCCCCGCCGGCCTGGAACCCAGGGGCGTCGTGCTCGGGGATGCCATGCACCTGTGCTATCTGGACCGCAAGTCTCCGCCGCCCGGCGCCATCGGTAAAGTTATATGCGGCAAAACGATCCGCGAGGGGACGGCTATTCGCGTCGTCGCGCGAACCATCCGTAAGGGCGCATACCCCGGCTGGCCCGGTCATGCCTACTTGATCGAGTTCAATGCTCTGATCCCCAACCTGCGGAAAACGGGCGCCGTCGTCCGGGACGAATTTGATGCAAACGGTTTTTTGTTTCGCGCGCTGGTGGGCGCGAAGCTGGAATAGAGCAGTATCAATCTGAATAATTTTCGCCCCGTGATAAGCTGGACGCGATTCGCGCGGTTCAGGAGAGCATACTCATGGATTTAGTGAACCAACCAATATTTAAGATAACCCTGGCAATCATCGCCATGATAATCCTGCTTATTTTTCTGTTCTGGGCCCTTCGCCAGGCAAGCAAGGCTATCAAGAACGCGCAGAAGCTGGTGGGTAACGCGCCGGACAATTACATCGGCGACACCATGGACATGCAAAAAGAAGCCATTGCGCAGCAGGAAGAGGCCATTAGATTACAAAAAGAAGCCATGGAAATTGAGCGCGAAAAGCTGACCCTGCTGAAAGACAATCACGAATTGTTGCGCGAAATTCGGGACGCCTTGAAGAAATAGGTCCCCCGGCGGAAGGCCGCGCGCTAAATTCGCGGACGGGCCTTGATTGGCTGGACGTAAATCATACAATATCTAAAATATTGTCCATGAACTCGTTGAAGGACAATATTAAAATACGTCGCGGAACATCGTGTCGTGTCGGGCCGCGGCGCGAACACTCCTCGCGGCGCTGATTCTGGGCGCTTCCCTGCCCGTCTTCGCGGACGAACCCGCCGACCCGACCGCGGAGACACAGGAGCTCTTCGAGAAAGCGCTGAAGCGCATCAAAAAGGACAAGAAACTTCCGCAGGAAGTAACCGAGGCGATTTCGGCCATCGGCAAGGAAACCACGATATTGATGGATTGTCCCGAGGGCAGCCCCGCCAAAAAAGTGGTTTTCAGCCTGCTCATCAAACACGTGCGCTGGGATCCGGAACTGACGGTCAATGGCAAGCGAGTGGACGTTTCGGAAACCGCGGGTCTCTTTCACAGCAAGGTCACCGTGCGCAAGGACGGCGACTTCAAGATCGTTCTGGCCCGGGGTTTCTTGATGTTCGAGCCCGACGGCATGCGACGCCGCGAAAAGCTCAAGGACATCGGGCCCGTCGTGAATGCCCTGCTCGTCTATCATGAGTTGCTGCACGCGCAATTGCTCATCGACTTCTACAAGAACGCCAAAGACGAACTTTGCAAATGCAACGCGCCGCAATTCAGCAACGCACGTGACCATGACATAATTTTTCCACTGGTGGACGACTGGCTGGCCCGTATCAAGGATCCGGACTGGTTCCTCACAATCGTTCGGGACGTGGAGACGGTCGCGGACGCGAAAGGCAAATTCAGGGTGAAGATCCCTGGAAGCGCGAAGGTCCTGGGAGCGAAGACCCAGGGCGCTATTACGGTGGAACCGCTCATCGGTTCTTCCCACGGAAACGTCAAGCTTGAGACGCACGACATAGTCGGTAATGAAGTTTTCATGAACGGACGCCTCATCGATCCGAAGAAGCCCGGATTCTTTCAGGTCTTCATTGATCCGCCGCGCGTCTACCTGCTGGCCTACGTCCGGGTCCGGCCGACGCCGTCCGAACTGCTTACCCGGCGCGAATTCATCCGAATCTATCGCCGGTCACGCCTTTCGCCTCGAGCGTTCGCTCGCAAGACCGGTCTGAACGTACGCAAGGTGCGAAGACTTCTGAAAGGGCGAGCACGCGTGGACGCGCGCGTTACGAGAAAAGTTCAGCGGGCCGTGCGTTTGAAAAAACTAGAGCGCCCCCGGCGGGGAATTAAATTTAAGCGAAAATCGCGCCGCGAAAAGCCGCGCTTGAAGAGGAATTAGAATCCCGACTAATTCGAATCTCGGGCAATCATCTCCGGCCCGCCCAGCAATACGGTGAACTCGGTGCCCTTGCCGGGTTCCGTGTGGAGTTCCAGGTGACCGCCCATGGCGCCGATCATGCGCTTGACCAGCGAAAGGCCCAGGCCGCTGCCTTTTTCCTTGGTTGAGTAAAAAGAGTCGAAAATGCGCGAACGAATTTCGTCCGGGATACCGGGACCGTTGTCCCGCACGCGCACGAAAGTAAAGGGACCTTCGCGGCCGGTATGGATGTCGATATTGCGGCCCTCGAAGGGCGTGTCCGATTTTTCAAAGGCCTGAATGGAATTGATGATCAGATTCATCACGATCTGTTTGACGAAGGCCGCGTCCATGCGAATGGATTCGTCCGTCATGCCCGGGTGAAACTGAATATCGATGCCTTCGCGCAGGGCCTGGGGTTCCAGGAATTCCACGATGTCTCCGATGAGGGCGTTGAAGTCCACGTCCATGAGCATGGCCTTCGTCTCGGAACGAATCAGGCGAATGAAATCCTGCAACGAATCGTTGAGGCTCTGGATCTCGCCCTTGATGAAGTGGACCTTGTCCTGGATCTTATCCTTGAGCCCCGCGGTCTTGATCTCGTCGACATAGCCTTCGAGCAATTGCAAATGCAGATGAATGGCGGCCAGGGGATTCTTGACTTCGTGCACGAGCCCGGCGGCCACCGCGGGCAAGTCCGCCGGTTCCACCAGGTTGCCCTGCAGGGCGGGCAGCGAATCTGAATTATCGATGGGCGTCATGGCATTTTCCGGCGCCGGTTGATCCTCTGGGGATATTTCCTCGATGGATTTTTCCTCGGACATCGTGCGTTTCCCGGAACACTACAAATAAAGGCGGTCGGTGCCGCGCGGACAGGATAAAAAACGGTCATCGGGCGCGGCAATGATTAAAAATCACGACGAGCGCGAATTGCTACGGCGTCAATCGCGGAAACCGGAGCGACCGCGAGCATCCTTGAAGGATTTGATGCGCACCCGCAGAAACCAGATGTCCCGGGAATTGATCAAGCGCACGGGCAGGCTATTGAGATGTCGCCAGCGATTCACGAACAGACGCGGCGTATTTTCGCCGGCAATATAAACATAGTCGGGATGATTCAA
>CAZGYS010000006.1:0-1621 GCA_964530305.1 uncultured Leptospiraceae bacterium | reverse complement strand
CCCGGCTACCCAGGAAGCGCAGGCCCAGGTAGATGGGGCGACCGGCCAGATCCCGCAGACGGCGAAAATCGCTCCGACCGGATACGCGAATCCAGAAGGAACGCCCCCGGCTCGTGATCAAGACCTTGTACGTAGCCTTGCTTCGCGTAGTGCCCGCCAGCGCGGCCGTTTCGATCTTTCGCTCCAGGCCTGAAATGATGGGCCCCAGATTCGTTACCTTCAAACCTCGGGCGCGCGCATGGCGATTGGGCAGCGTGTCCAGAATACGACCGCCCCGGACATCGGGTGCCAGCCCCAGGGTTTCCATAGGTACGAGTTCGCGCGTATTGAGATAGTTGGCCTGAATATCGGGGAGCGCATTGCGATTCGTCATATAGAAGCGTTCACCACTCATAATCATGTACGGCGCGTTACCGTCCAGGAAACCCACCTTGCGCCCATAGAGCACCACCGGATCCTCCAGGCCCAGCGCCCGCGACAGTCGCAGCCACTCGCGTCGGTCCGCCCGAGTCTGTTCCAGCAAGGTGAACAGACCGGCGCGCACGCCCCGGGAGGCCATGGAGCGCAGTCCCGACTCGATGAATCGCCTCCGGCGACCCTCCGTGGGCGCGTTCGTAAAAATAAACAACTTACGAATGCCCTTCCAGCGCCCGAAATTCGCCACCACCCGGAGCGCCGCCTCGACTTCCTTGATGGTCACTTCTCCCGACGGCCGGGCTTCCCGAAGAAAGGCCAGGACCTTGTTCCAATCACTGGTGAAAGGAAGCGCGGTGCGCCGACCGTCCTTGAGACTCAATATGCCCAGGCGACTTCCCGGCGGCAGGCGTTCACGGAGCGCCGCCAGTCCGCGTCTTATCATTGGCAGGTCCGAGGCCATGTTACCCGATGTGTCGAGTATCACCGCCAGGTCCACGGCCGAGCGATTGATGGGATTCACGCGGAGTTCCGAGGGCACGCTGGAGGCAAAAGGGGTTGCCGCGGCGATTCCCCGGCGCATCAGCCGTTGGAGTTCCGACAAGCGACCGTTTCGAGCCCAGCGCTCCACCCAGCGGCCCGCCCGACAGGAGAAAACGGAGACGGACAAGCGGATACGGCGCCTGGTAATAAAGCGCAGGGAGCCGGCCAGAAGATAGGAAGCGTCGGAGTTCCGACAAATGGCCCGGGCCTTACGGGTATTGGGCACGCCCCGGGTCTCACTTCCCATGCGTTTCCAGAGCAGAAAGGTCCGATCCAGCGGCATCAGGGGATAGCGTTTAACGGAAGAAAACAGAAAATGGGAAGCTTCCTGCAATTGGCCGGGCAACTCCCGGGCGGAGAAGAGACCCGGATCGGGTCGACCCCGCAGATCGAAGGGCAGCACCATCATCTCCGCCTGGAGAACATTTGGAGCCCCCAGGGTGACTAATAGTAGAAGGGTGAATGGAAGGAAGCCTTTCATGGCATCTCGGGTACCGGAAAACTTCGGCCGGTTGTCAAAACTTATTTAAATTCGCGGGGGATGAGCTGACAATGGACTCCATGGGCAATCGAAGACAATCCCCACGCCCTCGATTCGGACCGGGGCGACCCGCGGCCCGAATGGCGATTGCCCTGACATTGGTTTGCCTGTGCCTGGGTTCTG
>CAZGYS010000005.1:25990-30139 GCA_964530305.1 uncultured Leptospiraceae bacterium | reverse complement strand
CGGCAATGTTCGCGAACTGGAAAACACGATCTATCGCCTGGTAATTCTGCACGAGAGCGGCGGCATGCTGGACCGACCGCCCCTTTCCCGGGACGCGGACGCGGTCAACTATACCGGACCCGCGACGGCCGCGGACGACGAAATCGCCGAGGAGAGCTTCGCGGATCGGAAGGCGGAATTCGAGGAACAATACGTGCGCGCGGCCCTGACTCTTGAGAACGGCAACATTTCGCGCGCGGCCAAGCGTTCAGGATTGGACCGGGGCAACTTTAAGTTAAAGATGCGTAAGTACGGCATCTCCGCCGCGGAGATGAAGTCGAAAAAAACCGGATGATATGAACGACCGGCTCTAAACCTTTTTGCCCGGCAAGGCGATTCGGTAGCGCTTGATCTTCGCGTTGAGGGTGTTGATGGTGATGCCCAGTTCGCGCATGGTCTTGCTTTTATTATAGCGATTCTTTTTCAGATAGTTCAGGATTACCTGTCGTTCGCTTTCTTCCAGGGGACTCAAGCCGGCGGGAAGCGCCAGGGCCTTCGCCTCGGGTTTTTCCAGACCCAGGGAAATTATGCGCGGCGGCTGGTTGTCCAGAACGGCTCGTTGGACCACATGCATGAGTTCGCGACTATTGCCGGGCCACTTGTGTTCCAGGGCCTCTTCGATTGAGTTTGAGGCGATTTCCTCGAACGGTTTATCCCAGGAGCGGGAACAAACATCCGCCATGTACATGATTTGATGCAGAATGTCGTCGGGACGCTCCCTCAAGGGGATGGTGCGCAGAACGATTTGCTTGAGGCGATACAGTAAATCCGACTCGATGTTCGCGTTCATCAGATAGTCGACCGAAGTCGTGATGTAGACGTAACGCGCGCCATTGTGATCGTTCAGCAGGGGATGCAGGGCCGGCAGGTGCTCGGCGGGCAGGACTTCCAGACCGCGCAATAGAAAACCCAGGGGCCGGCGGTCGTCGGCGCGGGCCGTGAAGTTTTGAATTTCGCGGCGCAGCTCCGCGCCGTCCGCGTCCACGCAGGAAAAATCGATCACTTCGCCGCCGCCGCGAACATGGTGCATGGCCCGCGCGGCCAGGGCCTTACCGCTTCCCGTCTCCCCTTCAATGAGCACGGCCTGCGTGGAGCGCGCGTGCTCACGCAGGCGAGTCAGAAATTGAAAGTAGTTCGGCGAAAAGCAAAGAATATCCCGGCCGAACGTATTGCGATTCTCCCGCAGGTTCGTTCGAAGAACTTCCCGGTAATCCTCCAGACGATGCGCCTTCCCCGAGAGAGGGCGCCGGGGCGCCGGCAGATCCTTCACGGCCTTGCGCAACCATTGTTCGTTCAGGACCTGCTCCGCGCGAATCAAGGAGAAGGCCATGCGCTTATTGTCTTTCTCAAGTTGCTCGAAGGAATCCAGGAAACCGCGCAACCATTTGGCCGGCAGACCTTTTTCCACGCTGATATCCGACTCGATGCCGGTTTCTCCCTGGCCGTCCCGATGAATGTACAACTCGAATTTCTCGGAGTCGGCCCCGGTAAAACTCAATTGCTTGCGAAAGCGTTCCGGATTGTCGGTGACCACCTGGCGCACCACGCCGATTAACTCCCGAAGCGTAAGCAGATTTTCATGCGACTGCATTTCCGGTTCCTTCAAGAGTTTCTTGAAGGCGCGCGTAACGAAGAGCGTGCGACCGTTGACGAAAGTATACAGAGTGCCCGAAAAAAAGACCAGCGGCGCGAGGGCGCCGCCCGGCGCGAAGCGCGAAGTATTGAAGGTCAGCGGCAAAACACCGTTAAAGAAAATCGCCACGAGAAACGTGGCTATGCCCGCCCAGAGGATGGTCTGAATTTGATATTTTACAAACTCGTTGCTGATGCGAATGTAGAATCGCCACATGCGCCAGAACATGTACGCCGCGAAAGCAGCGGTGGAAAGCAACAGGTAACCGCGCAGGGGACCGTACACGGGGCGATACCCCTCCTCGCTCATCACGACGCCCTTATCCACGAAACCGCCCAGGGTCAAAAACATAACGACGATGTTGTTACACAGAAGAATCCAGAACCAGAGCTTGCGCGTCTCGTCCGGTTCGGCGAGGGTGAGAATAAAATAGCCGAAGGTCGTGTTCATAAGCACGCCGCCCAGGAAGATGCTCCGAGAGACGATTGCGGCGGCCTCGATATCGAGGCCCGGCATGCGAATGATAAGAATCGGATTGACGAAGGTCAGCATGGCCGGAACGACCATGAGAAAACCCCACTTGAAGCGTTCGGCCGGGAGCTTGAACAGAGCCCAGATCATGAGCCCCAGGGCGATTAAATTAACGGCCGCCAGCCAGAATATGAGAGCGGGCATGGTCACTTAAAATTAACCGCGAAGAAGAATTCCCGTGAAGTTTTCGTCGAGTCCTGAAAAGCGCGCATCAAAGTGAAAATCGTTTGAGGAGTAGAGCGGAATTAAATCCGCCCATGGCGTGCGCGTTTACCAGGACATTGTCCACCTTGCCCGGGTTCGTGGCCTCGGCGCGACGACTGGTATAATTGAGATCACACCCGGGATCCGGTACTTCATAGTTGAAGATCGGCGGCACCCGACCCGTCTTCAGGGTCATGGCGGCGGCGGCCGCCTGAAAAGCGCCCGCGGACGCGAAACCACTGCCCACAGCGCCCTTGATGGAAGATATGGGCACGCTGTAGGCACGCTTACCCAGGGCATTCTTGATGGCGTCGGTTTCCGCGCGGTCGATGTAGGTGTCACTGGGACCGTGGGCGTTGATATGATCAAGATTATAGAGATTCTTCAGCTTACGCAGGGCGTTTTTCATGGTGCGAGACCACTTGTCTCCCGTGGAATCCGCGAAATACAGCTCATTGATGTTTTCGGTTTCCTGCACGTAGTTTACGATTTCACCGTAGATCTCCGCGCCCCGGGCCACGGCATGATCCAGATCCTCAAGAATAAACAGACCGCTGCCCTCCCCCAGTACCGAACGCGTACGCCGTAAATCGAAGGGGCATAGAGCACTGGGGTCATTGGCCGTGGTAACGAATTCCGCCTGACAGAATTCCCCCAGAATGTAGGGAGAAATGGGCGTGTCCACGCCCCCCACGACGGCGATGTCCGCCTGGCCGTGACGGATGCGTTCCGCTCCCAGGCCCACGGCATTCAGGCCGCTGGAACAGGCCGAGGACACGGTGGTAACGTAACCCCGCGATTCAACCAGCAATGCAACGGCGCACGCGGGCGCGGCGATGAAGCCCTTGAGCGAAGTCATGGGGTCGATGGTATTGGGACGAAAACTGGTGTCCTGTGCCAGACTTCGAATTTGTTCCTCGAAGCCTTGAAAGTAGGACATGGCCGAACCGATGATCACGTCCGTACGGTGGGGGTCCGTGTAATTCAAGCCCGCGTCTTCCAGGGCCATGCGCGCCGACGCGCAGGCGAACTGACTGGGCCGCGAAAAGTGCATGACCTGCATGTCGTTGAGATAATCGGACGGATTGAAGTCGCGAACCTCGGCGGCCAGGTGACAGGGATAGGTCGAGGCGTCGAACAGGGAGATTTCATCCACGCCGGACTTGCCGGCCATTAGATTATCCCAGAAGTTTTCGAGACCGATCCCGATGGGCGAAACGACTCCGATGCCGGTGACGACTACGCGCTTTCGCCGACGCGCGCCGCGCTTACGCTTGCGAAACAAACTTTTCTTGAGTAGTTCGGATATAACTCCGGACGGCCCCTTCGCGCGTTTAACACCCTTCGCCTGCTTCTTGTTTTTTACGGGCGCGGGCGATTGCGTGCCGCGACCGGGGGTTCCGGTTTCCATGGGCACCGAAACCGGAGAGTTAAGATTCGCGGACGGAGGTGAAAAGAGCGATTTCATGAAACTAAAAAAAGGACGGCTTTATTATAACCAGGCGCCCACGCAAATACAATGATTATTTTCAAAAAATTCAGATCCCACCGCCAAAAATTGACCGTACTATCAAAAATTGCAATGCAGGGAAAATCGGCTCCAATGGAAAAGTCGGAACGTTTACAGGTCTCGCCGACCGCGGATGGAACGCGCCAGGGCGGCGCGATCGGCGAATTCGATGGGAGTACCGGTAGGAATCCCGTGGGAAATACGAGTAATACGAACGGCATAATCCTTCAGG
>CAZGYS010000005.1:25743-25974 GCA_964530305.1 uncultured Leptospiraceae bacterium | reverse complement strand
CCGTGGCATCGCCTTCGAGCGTCGGATTCGTGGCGATGAACAGCTCCAGGTCCGCGTCCTTCTTAATTCTGTTCAGTAGTTCGGGCAGACGCAGTTGCTCCGGACCGATGCCGTCCAGCGGGGACAAAGCGCCGCCCAGCACATGGTAGGTGCCGCCGAATTCGCCGGTTTTCTCAATGGCGAAAATATCGCCCGGTTCCTCGACGACGCAGATCATTCCGGCCGCGCGCG
>CAZGYS010000005.1:0-25728 GCA_964530305.1 uncultured Leptospiraceae bacterium | reverse complement strand
ATTACACAACTCACGGTCGGTCAAACCGCCGCACTGGGAGCAGAAACGAATCTCCCGACGAATGGCCAGCATGGCCGCGCTCAATTGTTCGACTTGTTCGTGATCCGCCCGCAGAAAGTGAAAGGCGATTCGCATGGCGCTGCGACGCCCGACTCCCGGCAAAGCCGCCAGCATGCGAATCAAGTTATCCAGGGCGGGAAAATACATATCGATGAAAATGTAATGAGAAACGAAACGGAAACCTAACGAAAATCGCGCGAAGCGATGCTTACATACCGAACAGTTTGTCCAGGCCGGGAATATTCAGTCCGCCGGTCAGCCCCTTCATTTCGTGCGCCAGGGTTTCCCGCGCCTTGCGGAGCGCGTCATTGGTGGCGGAGATGAGCAGCTCTTCGAGCATTTCATTGTCCTCGGGCCCGAAGAGCTGGCGATCGATCTTTACGTCGATTACCTGGCCTTCGCCGTTTACGGTTACCTTGACCATGCCGGCTCCGGCTTCGCCGGAAATGTGCATCTTGGCGACCCGCTGTCGGATCTCTTCCATTCGGGACTTCATGTTCCCGAAGTTTTTCATCATATCGGTAAAATCCATTTCTTGTTCCTGCCTGAATACTCAAGACTCTTGCATGGGCGGCAAACTATCCGGGTCCACGGGCGTGCCCAGAAATTGACGGGTCAGTTCGCTCTCGGGAGAATAATCGCCTGGAGCCCCCGACTGATCCAGCGATGAAGCACCCGGAGGCGGACCGGCCGGTGGTGCGCTGGGAGGCGCGGCTTGCGGTGATGGAGGCGTACTCGGCGGCGCGGCGGACTTCGGCGGCATACTTGAAGGCGCGCTCACCGGCGGCGCCGTTGCCCCGTCACCCGTTGCACCGTCCCCTCCCATGAGCGTCCGCTCCAGCCCCTCGGCTTCATCGGGATAAGGCGCGCCTCTTCCAACCGCGGCGCCCAGGCGATTCAACTTGCGCAGGACGCCGGCCAGCGACGGCCGCGCGAGCTTTTCCTTCAGGGAATACAGCTCAATCTCGATGAGCACGCGCGTCTCATAAGAGTTGCGCAATCGGAGCGCATAGGACTGATTTAAAAGTTCGTAGATGCCGTTGAAAATCGCCGTGAGGCGCGCCGGATCCGCCTTGAGAAAAGCGTCCCGCAAACGATGCACGTCGCTGCCCGGAATCCCCAGGAAATCCGTACTCTCGACACCCTGGCGAATGTGAATTACCACCCGGAGGAAATCCAGATATTCCCAGATAAAGCGATTCAAGTCCCCGCCCGAGGCGAAGATCTCATGCACCGGCTGAACCAGCTCGGCGGCATTGCCCTCGGGCGAAAGCAGTTGTTCCGTGAGGTTCAAGAAGTGCTCCATGGGGATGGCCCCGATGAGCTCCTTTACCTGTTCGGTGGTGATCTTGTCCCCGCAATAGGTCATGGCCTGTTCCATGAAGGACAGACTGTCGCGAATGGAGCCGTCTCCCCGACGGGCAATCCAGAAGAGGGCCTCTTCCTCGGCCTCGATGTTTTCTCGCTGGGCCAGATCACGAAGATAACCCGCGGCGACTTTCAGGGGCGCCTTGCGAAAGACGAAAACCTGACAGCGCGAAAGAATCGTTTCGGGAACCTTATTAAATTCCGTCGTGGCTAGAATAAAGATTACGTGGGCCGGCGGTTCTTCCAGGGTCTTCAAGAGCGCGTTGAAGGACTCCGTGGTAAGCATGTGCACCTCATCAATGATGTACACCTTCTTGCGTCCGGCCATGGGCTGGAACTGGACGTTTTCCCGTAGTTCGCGAACATGCTGAATACCGCGATGAGAGGCCGCGTCGATTTCCTGTACGTCCATGGAATTGCCCGAAAGAATGGCCTGGCAGGATTCGCATTCACCGCAGGGCTCATTGTCCTGAGGATTCAGGCAATTGACGCGCTTGGCCAGGATCCGGGCGATGGTGGTCTTACCCACGCCCCGGGGGCCGAAGAATAAATAGGCCGAACCCAGCCGCTCCGATGTCAGGGCGTTGCGCAATGCTCGGACGGCGGCCTGTTGCTCCACCACCTCCCCGAATTTTTGCGGCCGGTATTTCCGGGCCAGCACCAGGTGATGGCCGTCTGCTTCCATTCCGACAGGGGATCGCCCGGGGCGCGGCCGGTCAAGCATGTCCTGGTCCACTCATAAACCTAAAATATCTGGCCATTTTCCGCCACTTGCCGATACTTGCATCGAAGGGCCCCGATTACGGGCCGAAATCCGCCCGCGCGGAAGCATTAAGTATTTACCATGAATTCAAATCAGACCAAATCCAGCTCCCGCAAACGCGGCCGACTCGCCCGCCTGATGGCCCTGGGCCTGATTCTGTGCCTGGGCATGGGCACTCCCATGATGGAAACCACGCCGGGCATACATGAACTCGAAGCCAAATCCAGTCGCAAAAAGCGTAGAAAGACCACCCGCTATCGCGTACGGCGCGGCGATACCCTTTCAAAAATCGCGCGCCGCTTCGGCTTGAGCGTCTATCGCCTGGCGCGATTGAATCGCATGAAACCCGGGTCAACCCTGTACGCCGGCAAGGTGCTCCGGGTGCGGCCCAGCAAGGCGGCCTATCGCGGTTTGACGGCCCGGTCACCTTTTTTCAGGAAGCGCAAGGCACGCCGACGCGGAAAAAAAGCTCCGGAATACAAGGAAAGCCGTTCCTGGGCACGCAACGGACCCACTTCCGTTCTGATTCCCTACAATTACAAACTGCCTCGCGCGCGTAGTCTGAAGTATAAGAAAAAGGACTATCGCGTGCACATGTTCGCGCGGAAATTCGCGCAGGGTCACGCCGTCTACGTGGAAATCCTGCCCCATAAAGGTAAGGCCTTTACTCGCCATGTAAACTTCAAGGCCGTATTCAATAAGAAATACATCCCCCTGACCCGCACCAACTGGGGCTTCAAGGGCCTGTTTCCCATCGCCCCCTACCGCAAACCGGGTCGCTATTACCTGAAGACCATTACGAATCTGAGCTCGAAACCGGACTACTTTCGCATGAACGTGAGCCGCACGCGTTACGGCCAACATGTGCGCAAAATCTACCTGGGCAACTATGATCGCAAACGCCGCAAACGTAAACGCCCCCCGACGGCCGAGGAGAAGAAACGCTGGGCCGAATGGCGAAAGCGCGTGCGCGAACGCCGCAAGATGATTCGCGAATGGGCGGCCAGGGACCGGATCAAGAAAAACCAGGTCTTCGCCGTGAAGTCGTCGAATAAACTGAACAGTCGCCTGGCTCACCCCCGGGGTCTACACAAGGTCACTTCGAAATATTATCTAAAACGCATCAAGGCGCCGTATTATCGTAAGGGCGGTAAGATTCGTTGGAAACGACGTCGCGCCGGACGCCATCGCGGCCTGGACCTACGCGCTCGCACGGGCGAGCCCATCTACGCCATGGCCGACGGCCGGGTCATTTGCGCGCAGCACATGTACTTCGAGGGCAAGTTCGTGGTCATCGATCACGGAAATCAGGTTTATACCACCTACATGCATCACAGCAAGCTGGACGTTCGGGAAGGCCAAACCGTCCGCGCCGGACAGCTCATCGGTCGTTCCGGGGAAACCGGATACGCGCGGGGAGCGCACCTGCACCTGGCGCTGTGGATCCGCGGCGAACATGTCCATCCTCTGAGCCTGTTGTCCCTGCCCATCCGCGAATAAGGCCCGAAACACCACGCCCCTGCTTCGAAATGTGAATGAGAAATCGGTGAGTTTCATCGCCGGGGCGGGGGAATGGCTTGCATAGCCGGGGGCATGGTTCATGATGCCCCCATGAACCCGTCGTCTTCCCGATTCCGTACATTCATGTTCACCGCTTGCGCCTTTCTCGCGGTAGCTGTTCTATCTTGCGGCCTGGGGCCCGGCGCCGATGATCTGGACGCTCGGGACACCCGCTATCGCGTAAATTTTACGAAGCTGGCCCTGCGCACCCTGAAAGAGCACGAACGTCTGGGCGGACACACCATTGAAAGACACGTAGCCAAGAGTGATTCATATCTCCGTAATCGCCTGCGCCGCAGTCGCCGTATGCGCGCCGCTTCGACTTTCTACGACATGCGTACGGCCCAGGGAACGGTTCAAACCACGATTCGCGGCAATAAGCGACGCGTCTTGAAATGGCTCAAGAAAGCTCGCCCCCGCGCGCGGCTGGCGCTATTCTATCGCGGACGCCGCAACATCGGCAAGACCCTGCGCCGGGGCTATTCACGACCGCGCGGCGTTCGTAACGCCCGGGTCATTCTCCAGGCGCGTTCGCGCACCGACTTCTTCGTGCTGACGGCCTACCCTCAATGAGCGCCTTCGATCCTGAAAAACTCACGCCGGACGCCTTCCAATTCCTCACCGCCTGGTTCGCGGATGAGGAAGCGGATGAAACCAGCGACGGCGAGATCGTCCGTAACTACGCCTCCACCGTGGACGCGGCCGTGATCAAGCGCGTGGTAGAACAATTGCGCTCACTGGCCGAGCACGTGAGTTTCTCCCACGAGGTCCTCGCGGACGTGACCGATCTCCACTTTGAGAACAAGGCCGACGGCCGCGAATGGCTGACGGACATCGCCGAGCTCCTGGAAGACGCGGCCGGCGTCTGACCTGAAGCCGGCTGAAGTGCACGGACCCGAACTACGGACAGGGATTGGGAATTTGTTCGTGAATTTTATCCACGGCCTTTAGAACCGACTTATCCAATTGCAGATCGTGGGTGGCGATGTTCTCTTTCAACTGCTCCATGCTCGTGGCGCCGATGATGTTGCTGGTAAGAAACGGACGCGAAGTTACATACGCCAGGGCCAGTTGCACCGGCGATAGATCGTTTTCCCGGGCCAGTTTGATGTACTCATCCGCCGCGCGCGTAGCCAGTTCATTGGTGTAGCGCTTAAAATGCTTACCGAAGAGCGTAAGGCGAGCGCCCTCGGGCTGCGCGCCGTTGGCGTACTTCCCCGTCAACACGCCGAAGGAAAGCGGCGAATACGCCAGCAATCCGATGTCTTCGCGATGGGACACCTCGGCCAGACCGATTTCGTAGGAGCGATTCAAAAGACTATAGGGATTTTGAATACTTACCGGTCGGGGCAGATTGCTCTTCTCGGCTTCGCGCAGGAAGCTCATGACGCCCCAGGGAGTTTCGTTGGACAGACCCACGTGACGAATCTTGCCCTTTTGCACCATGTCTCCCAGCACACCCAGGGTTTCCGCGATGGGAACCGGTTCGTCTTTTTCCACGTGCACGTAATTGAGCTTACCGAAGAAATTCGTAATTCGATCCGGCCAGTGCAGTTGATATAAATCGATGTAATCCGTTTTCAAGCGCTTCAAGCTTCCGTCCAGGGCCGCCTCGATGTTCTCCCGGTTGAAGCGACTCTTACCTTCGCGCAGCCAGGTCATGTTGGGAGCACGACCCACGATTTTCGTGGCCAGAATGATCTTGTCCCGGTCCGAGCTTTTTTCCAACCAGGTACCGATGTACTCCTCCGTCTTATGACAGGTCTCGGCCGAAGGCGGCACGGCATACATTTCCGCCGTGTCGATGAAGTTGATGCCTTGTTCCAGCGCGAAGTTCAATTGTTCGTGTGCTTCGCTTTCGCTGTTTTGATTACCCCAGGTCATTGTGCCCAGGCAAATGGAACTGACCCGCAGATCCGTTCGTCCCAGTTTACGATATTCCATTGGATTCATTCTCCTCCACGCGCAAAACGCCCCGTTCCGCGCAAAATGTAAACAAATTAACCGGGCGCCGACCCCGGCCTTAACATCTTTATACTTTTTTATAAATCCGCTCGGACGTTCCTGCTTGCGCTCACCCCGGTAACGAGCTATCACCGGGCGACATGGAAAGCCTGCATGAGCTGGAAGCACGCGGCGATTACACCGGCCTGATAAAGACGGTGCGCAAGCAAATAAAGAAGGACGTGAAGGCCTTTCGAGATCCCTCCATAAAGGCCTGGGTCGGTCGTCGCTGGCGCAATCTTTTCATTCGAGAGGCCGCTCGAGACGAACAAGCACTTCGCGCGGCAAGCACGGGTCCGCGATTTTTCCTCGGCGATAAGCGCCCGCCCGCGCAAAAAATCGCCGAGCGATTTCTAGCGGCCACCTATGAACGCGAATGGGAACTGGAAATGCCGGAGGCGGCCTTCAAGCGCATCAAAAACACCACGCTCTTATTTTGTCCCGGTCTGTTGAACGGCATGTTTCCCGAGCGCGCTTTCGCCCGGGCTTTTCCCCGCCTTGAGGAAGAAACGGGTCTGCGCGTTCTGCGAGCCGACGCTCATCCCATGCGAAGCTGCGCCGCCAATACCCGGGACATCAAGGCGGCCCTTGAAGACGGGCGTGGCCGCGATGCCGCCGGCCGGGCCGTCTCCGAACCCGACGCCCCGGAAGACCTGTTCGTTGTCTGCCATGAAAAAGGCGCGAACGACATGCTCACCCTGCTGGCGGAACAACCGGAGTCGGCGGGGCGAATTCGCGGACTGGTAAGCTGGGGCGGAGCCGTAGGCGGTTCTCAGATATTCGACGAACTGTACGCAAAGATTCGCCGGCCGGCTCTAAAGAGCGCCATGGGGGAACTGGACGGCGTCTTGCGGCGCCTCCTGCCGCGTGGCGCGCGTCGACATGATTCGCCGAACGCCGGCTTCGCGCGACTGGAGGAATTCGAGCCCGAGGCAGCCCTGCGGGATCTCACCGTGAATCGCAATCGCGCTTTTCTGGATTCCAACAAGACCCGCCTGGAGGGACTGAACTTTCCCGTTTTCTTCGCGTCGGGTTCGGTCGCGGCGCGAGAGGTTCCCTTCGGGCAAGGGCGGGGGCATCGCCTTTTAAAGCGCATCGACCGCGTGAACGATATGCGACTCACCGCGAGCGCGGCGCGACTTTCCCTGCCCATGGCCGCCGATCTGGGACAACTGCGAGCACACCACTGGGACCTGGCTTATCCGACTTTTGAGAGACCCGGGTTATGGAAAAGCTCGACTCATGACTTTCCTCGGACCGCGGCGCTGATTGCGCTGGTAAAACTCTGCGGGGAACTGGGGATTCTTGATTGAGGGCCGCGTCGACGAATGCGATAACGAAGAAGTTGACGAACACGCTAAAATCCGCCTTCAAAGCCCCGATGAAAGTCGATTACTCCCGGCTGGATTGCAATGACTGAACGGCCGCGTTTTCATCCTCGCGCACGGCGAAAAAGTCCTGGAGACCGGAAAGCTTCATGTTCTCGCGAACATTGGCGTTTAGATTGATGAGAATCAGATTGCCGCCCTGGTTACGCAGATCATTGCGCGCGTTGATCAGTGCTCCCATTCCGGACGAGTCGACGTAGTTAACGTCTTGCATGTTGATGATGACCCTGAGGCGGCCTCCGTTTACGCAGGAACGCAGTTCTTCCTTCAAGCCCTGAACATTCGTAACATTAATCGCGCCGCGAATATCGAAAACGAGGATGTCCCCATTCTTTCTCGTATCGAAGACCATGCCGACGCTCACTATACGGGCACGACCGGCGATCGGTCAAGTCGGAAATTCAAACGCATTATTCAGGTCGTTCCAGGTCCTCAAGCAGGGCCTTCAGGAAGCGCGCCGCTTCCCCGCCCGTCACCGCGCGGTGATCAAAAGCAAGCGAAATGGGAAGCATGGGGTGCACCGCCGGATTCCCGTCGAAGGCGGTGACTTGATCCCGAATCACGCCGGCGCCCACGATGGCCACCTGCGGCGGCATAACGATGGGATTCGCGTAGCGACCGGCCATGGTACCGAAATTGGACAGAGTGATGGTCGCGCCCTTTAACTCCGTCGGTGGAATAGTCCGCGCCGCGACGGCCTCGCGAAGTTTGTCCAGCCCTTGTCGGAGGTCTTCCCGGGAGCGATTGGCGATGTCGCGCAGGACGGGCACGAAAAGCCCTTCCGGCGTATCCACCGCGACGCCCAGGTCCACGCTCTCCGGGAGCCGACGCGTCATGGCCGAACCGTAAAACCAGGCGTTCAAGGCCGGTTCGGCCCCGCAGGCGACGCCCACGGCGCGAATGAGCCGCGGCGTGGGATCCGATTTTTCGGACCAGGCATGGAGGTCGGCGTCGTCGCAAATGAATACCCGGGGGACTTCCAGGTGGGCGCGGGTCATGTTTCGGGCCATGGCACGCCGAGCACCCTTGAGGCCTTCGCCCTTCGGGCCTGTTTCGGCGGGCGGCGCGCCGATGATGAAGTGGTCGTCTCCACGAGCGGTCGTGTCTTCGCGCACCGCGCCGACCACGGTCGCCGAATCGCTTTCGCCCGCGAATTCCACCAGCGGTTCGCCCGTGTGGATGATTTCGCCCGCTTCTCCGCACAGCGCCGCGATCTCCCCCGCCTGAGGCGAAGGTAGTTCCACCACGGCCTTGTCCGTTTCCAGTTCCACCAGAACGTCGTCGGCCTCGACTCGATCGCCCACCTTCACGTGCCAGCGAACGATTTCGGCCTCGGTCAGGCCTTCACCCAGATCGGGAAGCTTGAAGTACTTCATGAGGACTCCATGATTTCGCGTACGCGCTTTACGATATCGGTTTCACTCGGCATATAGTGATGCTCGTTTTTAAAATAGGGCATGACCGTGTCGTAACCAGTCACCCGGGCGGGCGGAGCCAGAAGTTCGCCCATGGCCTGCTCCACGATGCCCGCGGCGATTTCCGCGCCCACGCCTCCGGTCCGAGCAGCTTCATGGATAATCACGCACCGACCGGTTTTGCGCACCGATTGTAAAATCGTATCCATGTCCAGCGGCTTGAGCGTCCCCACGTCCACCACCTCGGCTTCGACACCTTCTCGAGACAAGAGCTCGGCGGCGGCCAGGGTTTCGGTAACCATGGCGCCCCATGTAATTAACGTAACATCGCCGCCCACACGAAGGGTAAAACACGTATCCAGCGGCAAGGCTTCGCCATTGTCCGGTACCGTTCTTCGCACCGCGCGATATATGCGTTTGGGCTCCAGAAACATCACCGGATCCGGATCTCGAATAGCGGCCAGCAACAAACCATAAGCCCGCGCCGGCGAAGAGGGAACGACGACGCGTAAACCGGGAATATGGGCGAAGAGCGCCTCCGTGCTTTCGGAATGCAGTTCCGGGGCGCCGATTCCGCCGCCGTAGGGCGCGCGCAGGACCATGGGACAGGTCAGGCGTCCGCGCGTACGATTGCGCATGCGCGCCGCGTGGCAGACGAGATGTTCCATGGCGGCGTAGACGAAGCCCATGAACTGGATTTCCGCCACGGGTTTGAGTCCCTGCGTAGCCATGCCCACGCTGATGCCGGCAATCAACCCTTCGGCCAGGGGCGTATCCATGACGCGCTGAAAACCGAAGCGTTCGCGCAGGTTCGCCGTGGCGCGAAAGACCCCGCCGTTCACGCCGATGTCCTCACCCAGCACGACGACGTCTTCATCACGCTCCATCTCATGAGCCAGGGCCATGTTCACGGCCTCCACCAGGTTTACCGAAGGCGCATCGCCCGGGGCGGAGTCATGCGCACCCCTCACGGGGCTGAATACGGCTTTATTCATGACCGGCCTCCTTCGAGCTATTTTGGTTTTTCCGAAGCAAGCTTTCGCGTTGCGATTTCAAGGCACGGGGTAATTCCTGGTGCAGGTGATCAAACATGGCTTCGGGCGGCTCCGGCTCCTCGGCCAGGTATTCGGCCACGGCCGTTTCCACTTCGCGGCCGCAGGCCTCGTGCAGTTCCCGCTCTCGGTCCTCGTCCCAGAGGCCGCGCCCGTGCAGGTAAGTTCGCAGGCGCTTGATCGGTTCGGCTTCCCAGGCTTCGCGCAGTTCGTCCCCCGAGCGATAGCGCGTGGCGTCGTCCGCCGTGGTATGATCGGCAAGGCGATACGTTACCGCTTCAATCAGGGTCGGACCCCTGCCCCGCCGCGCCTCGTTCAAGGCCCGGTTTACGGCATGATGGACGGCCACCACGTCGTTGCCGTCCACCTGTTCACCGCGAATTTCGGCGGCCACGGCCTTCTGAGCCAGGGTCCCGGCGCCGGTTTGCTTCTTTAAGGGCACGGAGATGGCCCAGCCATTGTTTACGACCAGAACGACCAGCGGCAGTTGCCAGGCGCCGGCCAGATTCAGGGACTCGGCGAAATCGCCCCGGGACGTGGCTCCGTCGCCGCAGGTGGTAAGCACGGCGCGTCGCTCCCTTCGCGCGCGAATGGCCGTGGCGACGCCCGCAGCGTGGGTTACCTGCGTGGCGATGGGGATGCAATTGGGAAAGTCTTGCGCCGCGGCGCCTCCGAAACGACTACCTCTTTCGTCTCCGCCCCAGAAAAGCAGAATCTCCTTCATGGTAACGCCGCGCAAAAGCTGGATGGCCAGGTCTCGGTAGTAGGGCACGAAGACGTCTTCCTTGCGCAGGGCGTAGCCGGCGCCGGTTCCCGCGGCCTCATGTCCCAGACAGGAAGCATAGGTCCCGAGCTTGCCGATCCTCTGCAGCACCACGGCCTTTTGATCCAGTACGCGACAGCGCACCATGGTTCGATAAAAACGTAAGAGGACTTCCGGCGCGTCCAGGTCGTCCGGGAAAGGCGCCTCAGCCCGGCCCTGGAAATTCAGATACCGCGAAAACGGGATGGAAAATTCAGCGATGCTTTCGCCGGGAACGCGCATGGGCAACGATCCGGGAGCTTCATAAAGTCGTCGCGAACGTTCGAGGCGTTCGTCCGGTTGAAATGTATTCGGCATGATGGAGTTCCTCCGCCGGGTCGCCGAATCGTGCCCGAATTGCCCCGGGCGATTTGAGTCAGCCGCGCGTACATGGATTCGTTTCCATGTCTGTATGATTGAGCGCGACCCTGTATTTATTATACGATGCTTTTTGAACGGAGCAATAAATTTTTCGCGTAAAAAAAAACGAACCCGGCCTCAAGCGTGCATCGCACAATGAAACGCGAAGCACGCCTTTTTTTCATGCACCCATGGTGATTTTTTTCAAAACGCGCATGAAAATTTTTCAAGGAGTAATCGCGCCATTAATTACTTGCCGATTTCGTTTCAGCGCCCTTATTCAAAACATGCGCATCGGCATACCACGCGAAATAAAAGAACACGAGTATCGCGTCGCGTTAACGCCGCGCGCCGTCGTGGAGCTGGCGGCGGCGGGGCACGACGTCGTCCTGGAGACGGGCGCGGGCCAGGGTTCGGGCGCCTCCGACCAGGACTATGTTCGCGCGGGAGCGCGCATCGCCTCCGATGCCGCGGAAGTCTACGGTGACGGAGGACTCATCATCAAGGTCAAGGAACCCCTGCCCGGGGAATTCCGCTTCATCGGCCCCGAGCACGTCGTTTTTACGTTTTTTCATTTCGCGTCGGATCCGGTACTCGTCCAGGCCATGAAGAAAAGCGGCGCCGCGTGCGTCGCCTATGAAACCATGCGCACGGCGGACGGACGGCTACCCTTGCTGGAACCCATGTCCGAAATCGCCGGACGCCTGGCGGTACAGGAAGGCGCGCGCCATCTGGAGACCCATGCCGGCGGTTCGGGAATTCTCATGGGCGGCGTGTCCGGCGCCGCCTCCGCGCGGGTACTGGTGATCGGCGGAGGCATCGTCGGGACGGCCGCGGCCCGGGTGGCCCTGGGCATGGGCGGGCAAGTGCTCGTGCTGGACGTGAACGCCAATCGCCTGACTGAACTGGAACACGAACTGCCGGGCGTCGAGACGCGCCTTTCCGAAAGCGATACGATCGGGAGCATCATCGGCGAATTCGATCTTGTGATCGGCGCCGTACTTGTGCAGGGCGCCCGGACGCCTCGACTCATTTCGCGCTCCATGCTGAAGAGCATGCGTCCGGGTTCGGTGATCGTGGATGTGGGCATCGACCAGGGCGGCTGCCTGGAAACGGGACGCCCCACGAGCTGGAAGGAGCCGGTCTACAAGGTGGACGGAATCCTGCATTTTTGCGTCCCCAATCTCCCGGGGGCGGTTCCGCGCACGTCGGCGCCCGCGTTGTCCGCGCGAGTCTTGCCCTGGGCTCGGGTGCTGGCGAAATCGGGCTGGCGGGAAGCGACGCTCAGTCGACGCGAAATCGCCAGTGGTTTGAACATAGCCCGGGGCGAAATCACCCATGGGGCCGTGGCGCGGGCTTTCGCCGAATCGCCTCAAGGCAAGGACATGACGGCATTGATCCAGAAGTCGCGCATTTCCGCGTAGAACAAATAAGACAGCGCGCCCACCGCTAAACTAAACACGGCCGAAACCCCGGCTACGGCCTTAATGGTTTCGCGATGAAAAGTATAGGAGAACGTGAGGGCAATCAGGACCATGCCCAGCAAGGTCAGCAAGGCGAACGTCAGCGCGTAGGGAAACAGCGCCCGGGCGCCGGCGTCCGACGCAAGCAGCATGGGCGTGGCGAAGACGCGCATGTAAAAGGCCCCGTTGCCCAGCAGGGCGTACAGCGCGAAAACGATTACGATGACGCGAAACAGACGGGTATTGCGGACCTGCTTCGGGTCCCGGATCCGACTTTCGCCGGCGCCGCTGCTGTAGGGATTTTCCATGACCGTTCAGCCGGCGTAGTGCGCGGCGGCCGCGGCCGTTGACTCGAAAACCTGGAAGAATTGCAATAGGCCGGCCACGCGCAGCATATCGTGAATGTTCTCGGGCACGCACGCCAACAGAATGTTGCCGCCCTCTCCGCGCAGTTCCCGACCGGAATTGATCAGCATGCCCAGTCCGGAGGAATCCACGTACGTCAGATTACTCATGTCCACCACGAGCTGGAGCTTACCGGAACGCTTACACTCGTCGATGACTTCCTTGAGTTCGGGAGCATTCAGGATTTTCAACGCTCCGCTGATTTCGATTACTCGAATTTCGCCTTCGTCTCGTTGACCGAATTCAAGCATGGGAGTTCAGTCCTCCAGAGACGCCAGGGCGTCTTCCTCGGACTCGTGGATTTCCAGGAATACCGTTACGCCGGTTACGCGGAAAACATCGTCCACGGACTCACCCACGTTGATCAGGATCAAATTACCGCCGGCCTTGCGAATATCGGTTTTGGCCTTGATCAAGGTTCCCAGGCCCGAGGAATCGATGTAGTGAACACCGTGGAGATTCAGGACGATTTTGGTATGGTTCTGGGCGACGCATTCCTCGAAGAAGTCCCGCAGGTCATTGGCGTTTAGAATGTTCAGGGCACCCTTAACGTCTACGATGCGCGCGTGATCGACATCCCGATGTGAAAATTCCATTTCCATAATGACGGATCCTGATGTCCGATTCGCATCGCCGGCCGGGGCCGGCAATACCTTTTTGAAATTACACCGGGCGGGAGTTGCAAGAGTATACCCGGATCCGTAAGCATACTCAGGGCGACGGCTCAAGGCGGTGGTTCAATACGGTAGAGAGCTTACCGGGATTTCGTTTCGGGCTCGGCGTTCGTATCCGGCGCCAGGGCGTCGGCGGCCCGCTCCGGCACGACGCAACCCTCGGGACCACAGACCATGCCGTCCCCGGACGTCAGGGCATCCAGGGTCTGAATCTTAAAGCCGGCGGGCGGCCCTTTTCCCTCGGTGCTCCCGAGTTCAGGCTCCCCGGCGCCGGCGGGTTGTTTTTCGACGATTTGGTCCTGCATAACATTCCTTGAGACGCCCGGGCGGAGGTTCGGATACTCCTTTCCGGCGATTTTTTTGCTCAGTCCCCGGGCTCCCGGGCCGTTAAACAAGATGGAGGTTATGAATGTCCACGACGACTCGAATTATGGAAGCCATTTCCGCGGCCAGGGAAAACGAGGCCCGAGAAGAACAAAGTGACGGCGGCCGGATCATAGAGGACTATCCGGACCTGTTCTGGATGGATCTCAGCGATGAGGAAATCGTAGAACTGACCGCCGATTAAGAGGCTTCCGCCTCACTCAAATCCGACCATCAGGGCCGCTTGCGACAGCGCACCGGCCGCCCGCGCTTATCAAACAGCGCGTAAATCGAAAGGGCCCGGTCCCGGGCCTGGTAATGATAATCATGCAGACAATCGCCCGGGCGAGGGTTATGAATGTCCCGGGGCAAACGCCCCAGCGGACAAAACACCCGCTTCCCGTTCGCCCGCCACAAACGCCAATCCGCCGGCAACAAGGCCTTGATGCCCGCGTCGTATAGAAAGTTACGGCGGCGGGGTTCGGGCAGATAGGGATTCCCGCCTCCGTGAACACCCACGAACATATCAATCCGATCCGAACGAATGTAGTAAGGCGATCCCGTGTCGGTGGCGCAGAAGAAGCCGTCGTGGGTTCCGCCGCCGGGCATGGCTGGTTTGCGCTTTGCGATTTCCGGGATGTAGACCATGAGCCCGATGACCTTGCGCTTGGGCGCGCGACAGCTTCCCAGTTGCTTGCTTAACTTACGGCACCAACCGCGAAAGTGCACGGCGATGGTTCGATAAGGGAAGACACGGTAATTATAACCGGCGCCGTGACCCCACATGCTCCTGGGATAAGCATTGAAGCGACCCGGGCGGCCGGCCCAGTGCAAACGCAAACCGGTGCGCGTGATGCCGCTGCCCTGCCATCGCACCTGCTTCAAGAATTTTTTCGACGCGCGACCAATGACTTTTCCCCGGGGCGTGCGTACGGGAACCATGGGTCCCGGATGAAAGTTCTCCAATGCCAGGTGATAGAAGGTGGGCCAGTGATACCCCAGCGGCACCAGCCTGGAAGACTCCCGAAGTTTGCGCGCGCCCTCGGCTCCGTCTCCCGCGCCCGGCACGAGACGCGAAAGGGGCAAGGGGCTGTGATCCAGACTCCGGCGAATGGGCGCATCCAGCACGGGCGCGTAGGGCATTTTGCGCAAACGAATTCGGGGATACCAGCAGGTCTTGCCGTCACGACGGACCTGGACCATCTTCGTGGTTTCGCGCAGGGCGATGACCGACTGAGCGTGACGCAGGCGTAGAACGGGAGTCCCGGTGAGGTTTTCAGGCGATCCATGACAGGCACAGCCGTTGAAGCTGTTGGGACACATAACCTTGCGAAAGTCCGGGAACCTCGAGTTTTGAGCGAAAATCGCCCGCTCCCGCTCGCCGGGCAAAAGAATCGCCGCGGCGATTGCAATTCCCGCGACGACCACGCCGATAATAATATAGGACCAGAGCGGCCTTGATAGATGCTGTTTGTTATGTCTCATAAGGACCTTGAACAAGGCGATGCGTTTAACTTCGAACCGCGGTATTTTCAAAAAAATGCCTTGTATTGAATACCGCCTGCATTTCACTGAATCACCGAGCGCACGATGGCCGTAAAGTTCTTTCTTCACACGTGTTCCGAGTGCTCCCTGCGCTATCGCATTGTTCTACCCGTGGAACGGGAGGTTCTGTTTCGCTCTCGTTGCCCCGATTGTCGCGCCAAGTTCTTCTTCGATAATCGCGACGGCGGCCTCAAGCTGCCTCGCAGTAAACTCCTTTCGCGTCCCATCCGGCAGTACTATCTCCAGGAAGGCGTCGACTACGAGTCCCCGACGACGCCGGAGAATGAGCCGGAAACCATCCCGGCCGAGCTGGTCCATCGCCATACGGACGGTGAATCGGCTTCGGTCCCCGTGGAAAGCGAAACCCCGGCGGCGGATGAGACTCCGATCTCCATGGCCGAGCCGGAAGTGCCCGCGGGCGAGCTCCCCCGGGAAACCCCCATCGATGAAACTCCCGCGCCTCCGCAAGAGCCTTCGGTGCCGGTGGAGTCCCCGGTCCCTGAAGAGCCCTCAGCCACGGAAGAGCCCGTCGCCAACGAGCAAACGCCAATCGACCCCGAACCGGCCATCGCCATTGAACCCGCGGCTAAAGAACCAGCACCAATCGAGCCCGAGCCGACCGTCACGGAAGAACCCGCGGCTCACGAAGAACCGGTCGTAAACGAAGAACCTCCGATCGAACCGGTCGCCGAAGCACCCCCGGCGGAAAACCAACAACCACTCGCCCCCGTCGAGGGAGAGCCTTTAGCCAACGAGGAGCCCTCAGCTCAAAAAGAGCCTTCAGCCGATGAAGAGCCCTCAGCGCAAAAAGAGCCGACAGCCAGTGAAGAGCCCTCAGCGCAAAAAGAGCCGACAGCCCGCAAAGAACCCGAACCGCAAGCGTCCGACAACGAAAAAGAAGAGGAAGTCAAAGTCGCCGCGGCGATAAAAGACGTAGAGGAACCCGCGGAACCGCACGTCCCGCTGGGTGAGCGCCTTCGAGAAAAGTTCAACGCGCTTCGAGCTCTGGGACGCGAAAAATGGCAAGCGGCCCGCGCGGCCATGGGGGCGAAAGCGCGAGAGCATGTGCCCGAACACGTGCGGGAAAAAATCGCCTTTGCCGGCGGCAAGCTGCGCGGCTCACGACGCTACTTCCTGCTGGCCTTCGCCGTTCTGGCCCTGTACCTGGGCGCGTCCCTGCGCTTCCCCATGTTGCTCTTCTTCAAGGATCCGAAAATCATCGAAGCGCGCATGCGACCGGTGCAACCCAATCGCGTGGTGGACCGGGACGGTCGCCTGATAGCCGAGCTGTTTTCGCGCAAAACCAGTAATATTAAAATCGTCGACTTTCCCAAAAGCCTGCGGCGCACGCTGATCTTCGTGGAGGACGATTCCTTCATGAACCACGGGGGCATTCGCCCGCTGGCCGTGGTCCGCGCGGCCATCAGCAACATCATGGCGCGCTCCTACGTGGAAGGGGGCTCGACCATTACCCAGCAACTGGCGCGCATTCTGATGCGCAATCGCGAAAAAGCCTTCCTGCGTAAATTCAAGGAGGCGATTCTGGCCATGCACCTGGAGCGGCGATTCCCCAAGGACGCCATCCTCAACGCATACATCAACCATGTCTACCTGGGGCACGGGGCCTACGGTCTGGAAAGCGCGGCGGAATTCTACCTGAACAAGGATCTCAAGGAGCTGAACTTCACCGAGCAGCTCATGCTGGTAACATTGCTGCCGGCGCCTGAAACGCTCTCTCCCCTGCGTAATCCCGCGCGCCTGGAACAACGCATGGATCTCTTGTACGGACGCATGATCCGCGAAGCCTATGCCGCCGCGCCGGCCGACGTGTATCGTCGCCAGAAAAACGAACTCTTCGAGAGCTTCAATCGCAGTCCCAATGAGAATGTGTTTTCGCGCCGCGTAAACCACGCGCCCTATGTCGCCGAGTACATTCGAATCGCCCTCACGCGCATTCTGGGGCGCGAACGCCAGTACAATGAAAACATCACCATCCACACGACGCTGGACGGCGAACTACAAAAAGCGGCCGTACGGGAAACCGTTGCCTACATCAATAATATCAGCCATCGCTATCCGCCGCGTCGCATCGACCCCAACGCGAAAGCGGACAAGAGCGGTCAAAAAAAGCGCAAACCCCGCAAGAAGAAAAAGCCTTCGCTGAAGGAGCGCCTGAACGAGGAATATCGCCGAGCGGAATTCGCGGCCTTCATGAGCGGCCTACCGCGCCCCCGGGGCAAGAAGGCTCCCCGTCTGCAGGCCGCCGCGCTGGGCGTCCAACCGGAGACGGGCGAAATCCTCTTCATGCAGGGCGGATCCGGTTTCAGCGCGGGCAATCAATTGAATCGCGCGCTGGATATGCGCCGCCAAACGGGAAGCGCCATCAAACCCATCGTCTTCTCCGCCGGCGTGGAGCACGGTGTAATCACTCCGGCCACGATCCTGCTGGACGAACCCACGGCGCTGGACGGCGAAAATCCCACCGAGCCGGGCCTGTGGCGACCGCGCAACTACCATGACGACTATCGCGGCGAAGTCACCGCGCGCGAAACCTTGCGTTACTCCCTGAACGTACCCTCGGTGCTCGTCGGCAAGCGCATCGGCATGAATCGCCTTTCGGCGCACTTTCGCCGCTTCTTTTTTCCGGACGAGGCTTCCTTCAAGAAACGCTTTCGCCGAGACCTGACCATCTCCATCGGTTCGCTGGAGATGAGTCCCCTGGAGATGGCCCTGGCCTACAGCGCCTTCGGTAACAACGGCGTGATCCGACGCCCCTACCTCATTCGACGCATCACCGGAGCCGACGGAAAGATTTTATACGAAAACGGTAAGAAAGACGAATTCAATACCCGCCTGCCCATGGAGCGGCGCGTCCTTCCCGGCGACGTGGCCATGGTCATGGCTTCCATGCTGCGCGATTCCGGGCGCCGGGGCGGCGTCCAGCGCGGCGGCTTCAAGGGCAAACAACTGCTGGGGAAAACCGGGACGACCAATGAACATCGCGATGCCTGGTTCATCGGCGTGGTTCCGGGCCTCAGCGCCGCCGTCTGGGTCGGCTACGACAATCCCTCCAATTCCATGGGCAAGGGCACCGGAGCCGGGGTCGCCGGACCTTTGTGGGGACGCATCATCAAACATGCTCGCGCGGGGGATTCCTTTCAATTCGAGCCCCGGGCGATCTTTCGCAAGGTATGCGTGAAGTCGGGTCTGCCGGCCGCTCGGACTTGTCCCCGTCGTCGCATGGAGATCTTCGCGGGCTCGGTTCGCCCGCCCCATCGCTGCCGCCTCCACTCCGGCCCGCGTTTGAAAAAACAATCGCCCGCGCGAAAAACCGGCGGCGAAAAACCCGGCGGCGACAGCCGGCCCTCCCCGGGAACGCCGCCCTCGGGCGATCTTTCCCAGTAAACATATTTCCGACTTATTTCGGATTTTTCTAAATTTTATTTGCTTTCGAAATTCCTCCGGCTATAATTCGCCTCCCGGGAGGAAGTCATGGCCGGAAAAAACCAGGCGGCTGCCCATAGCCGCGAAAACGAACCCGAAATGCTGGAAAGATATTACAGCACGCTGCGGGTGAAATTGGAACACATTCGCGGTTCCGGAACGGAGAATGGAGAATTGCTGGAACGGCTGGACGGCATGCTGTCGTCTCCCGGTCCCACCTGGAAACAGGCCTATGAAATTCAGGAGCTCATGACCGAGCTGTGGCGCGAGGACATGCTCAACCTGGAGATCAAGCGCGCCCTGACCCAGGGCGAAAGATACCTTCGCCCGGAAACCCATGCCCTGTACAATGAGCACGCCGGGGTTGTTCAAACCGGCAATACCGAGGGCAAGCGGTCGCTCCTGCGCGGTCTGCTTGCGGATCTTCACTGGCGCAAGACCCTGTACGAACTGGGGCGCTCTTATCTGCGCAGCTTTCGCGCGCGAGTGGGCCTGCTCTGTCTTACTTTTCTCGTGGTGGTGCTGGCCGCGTTGAGTCTGCGGGCTTATTACCTGGGCGGCGGCCTGGATAAGGACATACTCAGTCGAATCCAGGGCCGCATGGATATCTTCTATCTATTGTATGCTTCGCTGGTGGGCATCTGGGGAGCTACGTTCAGTATGTTGACGGGATTGAAAAGTCGCGCCGACGAAATCGATTTTACGGCCGTGCGCAACATGTATTCGTGGAGCTCCATCATCAGTCGCGTGGCCATCGGAGCGGGCGGCGGCCTCCTCATGTATTTTTTCATCAAGGCGGGTATGCTCGACGGCGGCATCATGCCGGACTTTTCGGTTCCACCCGATCTGGCCAAAGCCGTGCGCGCTTTCCTGGACGCTTCCGCCGGAAACAACCCGGAACTCATCAAGACGACCCGGCTCGAACTTTCGAACCAGATTACCACGCGGGATCTCAATGTCGTTCCCCTGCTGACGGTGTGGGCGTTCATCGCCGGCTTTTCGGAGAAACTCGTGCCGGGCCTGCTTTCGCGCACGTCCGCCAGGATTCCGGGCGCGGAAGGAGCGAAGAAAAAGCCCGTTGCGCCGGCCCTTGACGACGATCAACCGACGACCGTCTCGACTTCAACGACTCCCGCGGCGAAACCAACGGAATCGCCGAGTACCAGCGAGAATCCGGGAGCCGGCCCCCGGTAGCCTCAGTGCAATCAGTCCGCGGGGCCGGTTCGCGGACGTCAGTCGGCGCTGACATGGAAGGTCTTGAGGATGGCCTCCATGGCGATGTCCGCGGCTTCTTTTTGATCGGTGGGATGGCGCATCTCCAGGAAGAAGCCACGAAAGCGTCGCAATAGATAGAATTCGATGAAATTGTAGCGGCGGCCCTGGACGGCCGGCGGCGGGTTCGCCCCGTCGTTTTCAAAGCGATACACCAGCGGATCTGGGGCCCTGGCGCGACCGTTCGCGAAGAGGGTGCTTTCCAGCATCAGGCAGTCCCGGGTACGAACGAAGCGCTCGTCTCCCGCCCGGCGTACGCGCGGATAGGCGATTTTACGCGACTTCTCTCCCGGCAGACCGCCGCGAGCACAGTAGCGATTGTGATAGAGATGATAACCTCGGCGAAAGCGAAACATGATCATGCGCTGACGTGAGAGGGTGCGCCGGCGGTCCCAGAGGGAAAGATACCCCGGCACAACGGGTACACGAAAGGCGCGAGAAAACGCGTCGACGCTCACGCGTAACTTCAGCTTGCCCCGCTTCAAGAAAGCGGACTGCTCCTTGAGATCACCCTTGCGTTCCACTACGTCTCCGCCGGGCCGAAACAACCAGAGACCGGGCATCTTCACGCGAAAACCGTACACGTCGCTCAATAATAAGGTCACGTTCGCGTCGTCGTCGTAGTACACGAAGGGCTCCGAGCGACGGTCCAGGTCCTCGAAGTCCGAATCGTTAGCGCGAGTTCGATTCAAGTCCACGGCCGCTTCCCGGGCCGCCTGTCGAACAAAGGCACGGGCGGTGGGCGAGTAGCGCGCCATGGCAATCAAGGATTTCCAGATGAGAAAAGCTTCGCGACGAGCGCCGATTTTATACAGGGCACGCGCCTCGACCAGGTGCAGGTCCGCTTGAGACAGTCGGGGCACGACGCGCTTCCAGTTGTCGTCGCGCGGATTGAAGCTGACGCGTCCCGACAGCGCCACCTTGAAAACGCGATTGTCCTTGTCCCGTCGAATGATGGAGCCGCCCGGCTTCTCCAGTAAGCGCGATACCCGCGCGGCCAGGCCCCTCGCGCGGCGACTTTCGGCGGCACGCCAGTCCTCTCGCAGGAGCGGATCCACCGGAGCCGTTCCGCTACCGGGAGTGGTCCGAGACGACGTGGCCGGAGTCAGGGCGGGCGTTCCCGTTTGCGCCCGGGCCGTTTCCGGCACCAACATCAGGGCCGTCGGCGCCGTACAAAGCACCAGGCCGACCCACCACGCGCGCGAACCGCGGGCAATGTAGTTTCGCGAAAGGCTCACCAGTATCAGTATCGAAATTCATATCCGAAGCATGAGCCTTTTTCACTCTTTTGCGGGGCCGGATCGACCCGGGGACGGCAACTCCCCCGAGTAAACACTATTGGGCGACGCGAATATTTTGCCAGCGAATGGAGGCGCGCGTGAAGCGCTTGATGCGTTGGCCCAGGGTCATGCCGTCTCTATATCCGCACAGTCGGCCCGGATCGATGTCCCGGGGAGGCGTTCCTTCCTTCAACTGCTTCATCACGGCCGAGCAAGTTCGGTCATGGAAGTTGAAGGAAAAATACGTGTACATATAGCGCCCCCGCAGCTTGCTTTTTTTCACGCTGCCGATGTAGCGCGAATCCTTTGAGTCGTCCCGGTTATCTCCCAGAACGAAGTATTCGTCCCCGGCCAGGCGCACGCCCTTGCTCCAATCGCCTCCGCTGTACTGAGGCGTGTAAAACGGCCCGCTGCCTTCCAGAATCTTATACTTTCGCTTACCCTCTTCCAGTACGAGTGTCGGTTGCTGAACTATTTCGTCCATGCCCAGGGTCGACGGATCGATTTTCGTCGGACGCACGGGGATGGGTTTACCGTTCACGGCGATTCGCAATACACTAACCTTGTCCTTACCGACGGGCATCGATTCCTGGTAAATACGGATGTGCTCCCCCGGCAAACCAATCACGCGTTTGATGTACAGCGGCCCCGGTCGCCCTTCGCGTCCGTGCATTTCAAAGGATACCATATCGCCGCGGCGAATATCACGCGTGCCGGTGAGATAGTCGACGTAGATATAATCGCCTTTTTGCACATTGGGCTCCATGGAACCGGCGGGTATATTGTGCGTGCGAAGTATGGAGTCTTCCACCGGTTCGATCAAAGTCGCTCCGGTAAACAGCATGCCGAAGAGTACGGGAACGAACCAGAAAGAGTGCGGAGTCTTAAAATAGAACGCGTCCGACATGGGTTCGCGGCGATGTGTTCGCACGGTTTCGTATATGATGAAGACTGAGAAACCGAGCAGAACGAAAACTACGCCCAGGATATGGGGCCAGCCCCAGGTAAAGGCGGGCCAGGTCCAGAAGAAGAAGCTGAATAGCGTCTTGCCCAATATGGACACCGCGAAGAAGGTCCAGAAGCGAACG
The DNA here is from genome assembly GCA_964530305.1 of uncultured Leptospiraceae bacterium. Classification (GTDB taxonomy): domain Bacteria; phylum Spirochaetota; class Leptospiria; order Leptospirales; family Leptonemataceae; genus CAZGYS01. The sequence continues at coordinate 3,422 of CAZGYS010000005.1, read as the reverse complement.
ACATTGCGCTGGTAGTAGAAACCCAGAGGCGAGAAGAGAAAATTCCAGAACAGCGCATAACTTAAGCGCCGACCGTATTCAGCGGGCGTGGCTCCGTTCGCGCGTCCCGCCGCGCGATCCGGCGGGAGTCGTTCTCCGGACTCTTCCCCGGGTCGGGTGGCATCGGATTGCGGTGGCTTAAACGACATGGGCGACGGTCGCCGCCGGCGATATAACCGTCAAGCAGCTTGAACGACCGTTTGCGTGCTAACGCCGTTTCGATGCGTTAATGTGCATTTTGCACCGAACGGGCTTTCGCTTGACTTTTCGGATTTTTCGTGCGATGTTCCGCGCCGGCCGCCGCGCCCAACCGCCACTTTAAGATGGATCCCACCCAGTGCGGGCGTGGCCTTTGGTAAATGTTCCACGAGGCCCACCCGCCGGGCGGAGGTCTGTTTGGAGGGGGCGTTAGCGGCTGTAAGCGACGCCGCTTCGTCCTAGGGAGACCCAGATGCGGGCGGCTTTCGTAGGCGCCACGCTGATACCCGTAATGCGATTCCCGGCCAGGCCGTTTTCGCGCTTGTAGGTGATCCAGGAATCGCCCTTGTCCGTGGAGACGTTCAGCCCGTTGTTCGTGGCGACCATGATGCGCCCTTTCCCGTCGACGAAGACGGTGTTCACCGGCGTCTGGCCGCCGATGCCGAAAAACTTCTCGGCTTTCGCGGCATTGGTCCAGCTGAGACCCCGGTCCGAACCAATCCAGAGCTTGCCGTCCTTCGTGGCCACCATGGACTGGATTCGATTACCGATGTTGGGTTGTCCTTCGCCGATACGAGCCCAGACTTTCTTACCACCGCCGAAGAAGCTCTTCTCGACCTTGACGATGTACAGCCCCTTTCGCGTACCGACGAAAACGCGCTCGCCGCTGATGGCCAGGGAGAGCACAGCGCCGCCGCCTCCGGGATTACCCGGGGGGCCGTATTTCTTCCAGGTACGGCCGCCGTCGCCGCTGGAGGCGACGCCTCCGGAAGTAGCCACCCACATCTTCCCACCGGGGGCAATCTGAATGTCGAAAACATCATTGGAAGGCAGTCCCTGCGCCACGGTATACTGAGACCAGGACTTGCCGTTGTTGGCCGTCCGCCAGATTCCGCCGCCGCTCGCGCCCGAAGCGGCAATCCAGATGCGCTTCTTCGTTACCAGCATTTTGTTGACGTTGCCGATGTTCGTACCCAGGGCCTGCGGCGCCAGGCGACGCCACCTTTGACCATAATTTCGACTGATAAAGATCGAACCCCGGCCGCCGCCCACCATGATGGTGCCGCCGCCCGGCGCGGCGATACCGCGATATTGGCGCCCATACCCGGGCGACACCGTGGTCCATCGCAGGCCTGATTCCGCGTTTACATCGAAAGTTACGTAAGCCCCGAAGACCCAACCGGCCTTCTTCCCGCGATAACGCACCTTGTACCAATATTTCGATTGGCCGTCCAGGTAGGAAGCCCGCCTGGAACGCTCGATGGCATCATAGATTTTGCCGCCGTATACCTTGCCGACGACGCGACCGGCCTTGGAGGGAATATTGCGAACGCGTAGAACGGAGGTGGTAACCTTAACCTTGCCCGGTTGAAATTCCGCCTGTCCCGTGACCGGCGTCGCGGTAAAGCCCGCGGCGATAATCGCGAAAGCAAACAGTAAAGCGCTTGTGCGTTTTTTCATCAGTACGGTCCCCCATAAGGCGAACCGCCTTGCTCGCCGGAAAGTTTGATTTCACTGATGCAGGTGTCGGCCACCTTGCCCTTATGAATCTTATTGATGGTCAACGTGAAAATAATACCGCGCATGCCCAGGCCGCCGGGGCCGTCGCCGCTGCTTTGAAAATCATAAACCTCATCATCATAGGTGGCGTTCATGGAGCGATTTTCAGCCTGGATGCGTAAACCGGCGACGCGGTTGTTGAGCTTGTACAACTTTTCGCTGCGCGCGAAGCCGTTCACGATTTCCACCTCGTTCAGGGTCACGTATTCGCGAAAGTGCAGGGTAATGGACTCACCGATACCGCTGTCGTCCTTACCTTCGCACCAGGCCGTGCTCACCTTACCGTCGAACAACACCCGGGGGTCATAGGCGTCGGCCCGGCCCTTTTTGGACTTGTACTGGGATGAGGCGGAGATGACCGCCACGCCCATGCCGGGAATGCGAACCGTCCGCTCGACGCTGTTCGGGTCGCCGACATTGTTGGAAAGAATATAGAGCGTTTTACCCTTGTAGATGACTTCGGCGAAATTACCTTTTACGCCGACCGTCATGACGGGTTCACCCGCGCGGGCCTTGCCCTGCTTCGGGCTGCCGGCACTGGCGCGCAGATAGAGATCGGATTTTCGCAGCACGGCCTTCTTGAGCAGTTTGCCTTTATGGAGATAGTCGGCGGGAATCCACCCCTCGGTTTTGTCTCCGTCGATGCGCACCTTGTAATATTCGCGAGTGGCGATTTTTTTCGATTCCAGCAACACGAGAAATTCGCCTGCCTTGAGGGCGCCTCGCGCGACTCGCGCGCTGCCGGCCGGTTTCGTCATCAGGGCCGAGTCCTTCATGACGGTCAGATGGACGGTTTCAGGCTTTTTACAGCCCCAGAAGAATAACAGAAGTAGCGGTACGATGAGCAGGATCCGAAGGGACCCGAGAAGTTGCCTGGTCAATTTGTGTCACCTTGCCAATTGGGATTTGCGCCGGCGGAGAAATGGAGTTCCTCGGCAAGCACGTCGAATGGGCAGCCTTGCTTATGGCTCGCGCCCGAGCGATGGTCAAGAAAAAAAGCGCGGGCGGAGAATCGCTTGAGATCCGCGGATCATAAAAAAATACCCCACGTCCGAAACGGACATGGGGTATTTATTCTTCGCGCCGAGAGAAGCCGGGCCTCGGCGCGCCTGGACCGGGTTCAGCGCTTAATCAAGGCGCTGTCTTCCAGCTCGTCGGCCTTTTCCTCTTCCAGCTTCATCAGGGCCAGCTTGTAGTCGCCCGGAATCACTTTGATAAAGTTGCCGATCTGATTGTTCCAGTCGTCCAGAATCTCCTGGGCGCGCTTGGAATCCGTGTATTCCTTGTGACGCGTGATCATGTGGAGCAGCTCGTCGATATCATCCGGGTCCTCCATGGGATCCAGATCCACGAGAGCCCGATTCACGAGACGCTCGAAGCGATTGTGCGGGTCCCAGACATAGGCGATACCGCCGGACATACCCGCCGCGAAGTTACGGCCGGTGTCGCCCAGGATAACCGCGCGACCACCGGTCATGTATTCACAGCCGTGGTCGCCCACGCCCTCGACGACCGTATAGGCGCCGGAGTTCCGCACGGCGAAGCGTTCGCCGGCCAGACCGTGGAAATACGCTTCGCCGGCGGTCGCGCCATACAGACAGGTGTTGCCGATGCTATTGTTTGTG
>CAZGYS010000004.1:0-31430 GCA_964530305.1 uncultured Leptospiraceae bacterium | reverse complement strand
TACCGAATGTCTGGGAGCGCGAGCTTTCGCGGCCGGTACTGATATCTTTTTCGCGCCGGGCCAATACTCTCCGGAAACCAGAGGTGGCCAAAAACTTATTGTTCATGAGCTGGTTCATGTGGTTCAGCAACGAGGCGGTGTCGCGCGGCTCCAGCGTCGCGCAAAGTCGCCCGGTGCCGGCCCGATTACGACGCCCGCCGGTGCCGGACCCGCGGCTTCGGTTTCGCCTGGGGCAACCGCAAATAGTCCGGCTGCGACGATCGAAGCACCCGGTGCCGTAAACCAGCCCGCGGCGCCCGCGGCGTCACCCGGCTCCGATACGGCGTCTTCCGCGTCCGGTGGAGGCACGTCGGCGGGAGGCGATACCCCCGGCGCGGCCGGTGACGACACCTCATCCGCGCCCGTCGCCGACGTTACGCCCAGGGAACAGGCTAAACGCGAAACGAAAATCGCCGGCGGCGAACCGGGCGCGATTTTACAACAATTGGAAAAAACGCGGCCCACCGGAATCATCTCCGGCTTTAATCAGGCGAAAGCAGCGGTAAAAGACGGCACTGATGCGAATACCGCTTCCGAACAGGCGGCATTGCCCGTCATACCGGCGCCCACGGGACTTCCGGCCGGTCCCCGTCCCGGAAAGCCGGCCATATCGCGGCGCCTGCGCGCGACGCCGAAGAGTTTCAAGGGGTTTCGCTCCGACAGCCGGCGAAGACGCAAGATGAGTACGAAGGTCGTGTTGCCGAAGGACGGGCGCAAGACGCCTACGGAAATGGGCGCGCGGCCGAAGGTGGACCAGAGCGGCGCCGCGAACCCCCGGCAGTTGACCGACGCCCGCCGAGATTCGGAACGCATCGTCGGGGCGGAAAAGAATCACGCTCTGAATCAGGCCCGAAAGGACTTCGGTGAAGCGGCGTTGCGCCCGACCCCCGATAAGTCCATGCTCAAGGCCCGCAATAAGCTCAAGGGTAATCGCCTGAAGCTGCCGGGGGACATCGCGGACCCGGGCATAGCGCCGGAGTTGCAGGCGGAAATCGACGCCAATGTCGGTCCCGAGCTCAGCGCGAAGATTCGCGCCGAGCGCGAAAAGGGTGAAAAAGCCGACGCCGAGTTCCGGGAAAAACGGGACGCGGCTCACGATTCGGCGAACAAGCGCATCGCCGACGCGGAAAACAAGGCGCGCAAGGACCAGCAAAAGGAACTGGGCGCCGTATCCGGAAAAGTCAACAAACTCAAGAAGGACTGGCGCGGACAAATCAAGGGCGTCAATAACAGGTATCGCACCGAGGCCCGGGCGGCCGCTCGGGATCAACTGGGCAAGGTTAAGCAGGAACAAAAGAAAGGCGAAGTCGAAGCCGATCGTCATTTCAACAATGCGGAAAAGCAGGCGAAGACCGAGAAAAACTCGGCTTTCGCCAAAGTCAAAAAGTTACTCGGCGGTGCAGTGGACTTCCTGCTCGACGCGGCGAAATTCGTTACGAAGAAAATCCAACAAGCCATCAATTTCATTTTCGACGGCCTGCGTAAAGCCGTTAAGCTACTCTTCGAAGGCGCCAAAAAATTGGCCCTGGCCGCTATTGAAGTCGCGCGTACCCTGATTGTCGCGCACATCAAGGCCTTCGCGTTCATTTTAAAGAAAATCATCGCCATAGCCCTGGCGAAATTTCCGCGCATTGCCGGCGTTTTCAATCGCCTGATCGACAGCGCGCTCAACGCGGCGCTGACCGTGATCAACAAAATCGCCTCGCTCCTCAAAAAAGCCGTCACCGTCGTTCTGGATTTTCTGGCGAAGCAGATCGACGAGTTGCTGGAGCTTTATCAGAAGATCTACAGCGGTATCTTCGAACTGCTGCACATGCTTATCAGCGGCGAATTCGCCGAGGTCATGAAGCGCCTGGGCTACATCGTCGAGGCCGCGAAACGTTCGCCGAATTTCTTTGAGCAAGCGGCGCTGGAAGAAGTTGTCGGCGGCGATTTGAACAAACCCTTGACGGCGGGGGAGCTGGACGTTGCGCAAAAGGCGGGCATCGCCGAGAAACTGGGGATTGCCCTGCCCGAGGGCGTAACGGGAGTCCCCGGCGCGGGCGGAGGTGAACCGGGGGCGCCCGGGGGCGATACGGATAAGAAGCAGGGCGGTTTTCCCGACGGGCCCTACGATAGTTCCAATGTCGGCGTCGAGCCGGTGCTTCAAGGAGGCCTTGAGCCGGACGTCCTGCGCGAAGCTCAATCCAAGGCGGGGCCGGACGGTTCCTATGAATTCGCCGCGTCGGACGACGCACATCGATCCCTGGAGTCCATGAAGGACGAGTTCCAGGGCAAGACCGCGGACCCCACGAAGGCCCCGCCCCAGGCTTCGTCGGACGGACTTACACCGGTGCAGCGCGGACGCGTCAAATGGGAGCTTATGAAGAAATCGCTCTTCGATTTCCTCGATAAGCACAAGGTTGTGATCACTCTCGCCGTGGTGGCCGCCATCGCCGCTATTACCGCCGCCATTATTTTCAGCGGCGGCACGATTCTCGCCGCGGTGGGGCCCTTACTCGCGGGGCTGGGCAAGATTTTCCTGGCCGCGGCGATTGTCATGATCGCCAAGCCCATCGCCAAGTTCCTTGAGTTTGGTTGGAATAACCAGATCAACAAGGCCGCGCATCAACTGGCCAAGGCCGGCGCCATCGGGGCCATTGAGGCGATTTCCGCGCTGACCTTCAAGGCGGGCGGCGCGGCGCTCAAGGGCGGTAAGGCTCTCGTAAAGGGTACCATTGCCGGCGCGAAGACCACGCGTCGTCTGGCGGGCCTGGCACGGGGTGGTCGCAAGTTCTTTCTGCGCGGTTCCAGGGTCGTCTTCGAAAATGTTAAGAAGAGCTTCTTTCGGGGTATTCGCACGCTTCGCGTACTCGGCAAACGCCTTCTTCGACGCTTTCGCCTCAAGAAGTTTCGTATTCGCTTCAAGGGCCGAAGGTTCTTCCTCGAGGGTTTCATTAATCCGTGGGTTTTGATTCTGACGGGGGAAGGCCTCATAGATAAAACCGTGGACGATGCGGGTTTGAAAAAACTCGCCGGAGGCCAAAAGACTACGCCTGGAAGTTTCTTCGAGATTAAGGGTACGGTTAATCGAGTTCTGGTAATGGGGGATGATGCCTTAGAGAACTTCAAGTCCATAAATAAGGTACTCAAAAACCAGCAAGGCAAATTGACGAAAGTACAGGAAGAGAAGCTAAAAGCCTTGAGGGCGAGGGAATACCGGAAGGCTGTACTGGCCGGTCAAATCAAACAGGGTAAGCCCCGAACTAAATCCTCGGCCGAAACTACAAATCCTAAAGCCCAGACCGAAACACCAACCACGAAGGCTAAACCTGAACCGGAACAACCGAGAAGAGTTGAAGAGCCCGATCCGGCCGGCAAACCGCGAGTGGATGAGCCGGATCCGGGTAAATCCCTGAAGGAAGCTCTCGCGAAGGCGGAGCCGCGCGGCTTGAACGCGCCCGCATCTGAGAAGTTCCTCTCGAGTCTTGGTAAACATCGAGAGGAACTTGAGATATGGTTGGTCGATGTGGTACGGGGCAAGAACGTACGATCAAAGTTCCCGTGGAGCAAGCTCAGCGAAGAAGAGCTTCTGGCTATACGCGCCTGGACCCTGGAGAACTTTGAAGATGCCCAGGCCCTGCTCCGTAAGGGCTTAACAAAGCCTGGAAGTAGCTATCCCGATTGGGTCATCCGAGCAATCAACGGCTTGAACAAATTGCCCCGTGTGAAGGCCGACCCCGTGGTGAGAATCATTCAGCGTGGCGTTTCGAAGGAATACGATAATTTTCTCGACGGCTTGAAGGAGGGGTCCAAATTTACGGAGCATGGCTTTTCCGGTGCTCACATCGATATAAGGAAAGTGACGGAGACGGGCCATCTAAGGCCGGGGAATGTTGCCTTTCGCATTCGACATAAGAAGGGAAGAAGTATACTTGATATATCAGGGAATCAGAATGAACTCGAAGCACTATTCGTGCCCGGTACGAAATTCAAGGTCCGTTTCAACCCCATCGAGGGAAGTCTATTTCCCGGAGGCCCGAAATATACAATCTACGACCTAATAGAGCTTTAATGAATGAACCGCTCATTTAACAAAGTATACTACGTCGCGCCCTCTTTTGATGGTGACGTCTTCGCGGATCTTTTGCTTCCGTCGAACGTAAAGTTGGGGCGGTTCGCCATGGGGCTTCGTCGTGACGTGACGGGTAATATCGAACCGGACGACGATGCGTTATGGCGAAAGGCGGACGGGGAAATTCTACGAAAAGAGCTGCCTGTTCGTGACGGAATGGTTTTCGCGGTGCACGATACCATTGATATCGTAATTCGGTTTGAGCGGGGGCCTCAGTATTCGTTTGTCGAATTTAATTTGCCCGTCACGCAGTTTCAGGCTCTGGAGAATACGGAAAAAGAACGGTTCATGCGGGGCATCCTGGAACGGGCACGAAGCGCGCGCGTGCCTTACGTCCTGCGATTCGATGAATACTATCGTTCGTTTCGGAATTATGTGCGCTTTGAAAACGGTGTACCCTGTTTTTCCTTCGCGGACATTGACCATGCTCGTCGGATTCAATTTCAACTGTGGGTTTTGCCCGAGTGCGGCGGTCGGGAACCGCGCGGCGAAGGTGTTCGCTTCCTTCCGGGCCGGTCCGATGGTTCGAGCAGCTTCCACGCGTATATCGGAGCGGTTCCCGACGGAGTGGTTGGAGCGGACAACTCTCGCCAGGGAGTCGTTGAGGAAATGGACTGGTGGGGCGGCGAAGTCGAAATCGAGAACTTCTTTAAAAGGGTCGAACAGCGGGGGCGAATCTTAACTCGACGTCAAAGTGAAATCGGCGCTGCTCCACCACTGAATTCACGGCAATACGTGCATTCGATCGCGGAGGCACTCGCCCCCAGCCTGCCCACCGACTTGACAAGCGCGAAAAAAGAGTCCATGCGCGTTTCGGATGCGAGGGACCTTGAGTTGCTTCGCGAGCGATTTCCTTCCATTCAAGCGGCGTCGGGAGGGCGCATGGATGCGCGTTTTTCTCCGTCGTTCGAAATTGATTTCGCGCTGTGGAGACGTGTGCGCGGCGAACCGAATGAGCTGGAACGACTGGAGCAACTTCTGGAAATTTTCCGAGGCATGGCCCCGATTGTGGAACCAGTTTGTGCCGACTTTAGAATACATTATCACGCTCCTCAATCAAGTTTGTATCCTTTTCCTGAACAGGGCATCTTCGCGCGTATTCTGGAGCTGCCGGAACACGTGGCGGCCGTAACCGAGCACGAAGCCGTTCTCCCGTTCGAAGGCGATTTCCTGAACAACGAGGCCATGCGCACGACCCTGGAAGTCGGATTAAGTTTACCTCCACCCGCAAGGGCCGAGCGCGCGCCGTTCTGGACGGAAATCCGGTTTCCCTGCGTTCGGGTTTCGATCCTGGACCCGAATGCCTTCGGAAAATACAGGGTATACGGCGGCAGTAAACGCGGCACCCTGGAATTTCCGCTAACGCATACTACCCGCGGCTTTCGCGTATATGCTCCCGATATCGAAACCAGAGCCAAACCCCCCATTCACATGAAAGCCGTCCGCTTTCGCGACGTGGTCGGCATGCACTTTCATCTGAACTGGTCACCCTGGCGCACGAAGGGCAGTCCGGAATACGAGGCGCTCAAGCAGGCCGCGCTGGGATTGCGCGCGAAGGGTTGGAAACTCGACGATTCAAATTACAATCTATTCGAGCTTCGATAGTCCGTTCACGAAATCGCCCGCTGAATCGCGTGAAGAGCAAGAATACGCGGAACAAGAATACGCGCGAATGTCGGGTTCGCTCAATCCAACTTAATGCGCGTCGGGCGGCCCTTCTCGTTCAGGGCCACGTAGGTAATTTCGCAGGCGATGATTTCATGCATGGCTTCCGTGGCGGGATCAAAAGCAACTACCTTGCCGAAGACGCACACGTTCGTGCGTCCCAGATGTTTGATGCGCGCGTAAATTTGGAGAATGTCTCCCAGTTTGGCGGGATTCTTAAAGCGAATGTTATCCATGGAGAGCGTGGCGAAGCTCTTGTACTTTAGTTTGCCCGTGGCGTAAATATAGAGGTCCTTGTCGAGCCAGGCCGTCAATTGACCGCCGAAGATGTGGTGGTTGGGATTGAGGTGTTCATTCATCACCAGGTGCTGACTGACCAGTGAGTATTCGCTGAGATCTAGAGCCATCAGGAAGGGGCTCGTGCCGGCGCGGGACGGTCAATGGATTTTTCCCGTTGCGCCGGCCGTTGTTGAACGGAAATCGCCGCGGCGATTTTATTTTTTCGAACCTACCTTGTATTGGCGCAACATGCGTTTGGCCACGGAGAGTTTGTGCACTTCGTCCGGACCGTCGTAGATGCGCGCCGCGCGTTCGTGCTGATAGAAGTAAGCCAGGATGGTGTCGTTGGTCACGCCCAGGGCCCCGTGGGCCTGGATGGCGCGATCAATAACTTTCTGCAGGATGCCGGCCACGTAGAATTTAATCATGCCGATATTCACGTGGGCCTTGGTGCTGCCGATTTCGTCGATGAGCCAGGCGCAATGGAGAACCATCATGCGCGCGGCGTGAATTTCGGCGGCCGACTCGGCTACCCAGGTCTGGATGATGGACGAATCGCCTAAAGTCTCCGTGGGCGAAATCTTGCGTTGAACCACGTGAGCACACATGACTTCCAGGGTGCGTTTACAAATACCCAGCCAGCGCATGCAGTGGTGGATGCGTCCCGGCCCCAGTCTTTCCTGGGCCATGAGAAAACCGGCGCCTTCGCGTCCCAGCAAGTTGGATTGGGGCACGCGACAATCCTCGAAGCGAATTTCCGCGTGACTGGCGTAATCGTCTCCCGCGTGACCCACGATGGGAATGTTTCGAACAAACTTAAAGCCGGGGTTATCCGTGGGCACGATGATCATGGACGTGCGGCGCGAAGCACTTGCGTCGGGATTGGTGACCATCATGGCAATGCTGAACGACGCGCCGTCCGCGGAAGAGCTGAACCACTTCTCGCCGTTGAGAACGTAATCATCGCCGTCCTTAATCGCGGTGGCGGCCAGCAGGGTGGGGTTGGAACCGGCGGTTTCCTTTTCGGTCATGCTGAAGCACGAGCGTTGGCTGCCTTCCAGCAGAGGCTTCAGGTATTTTTCTTTTTGTTCCTCCGTGCCGTGGGCGTGGAGGATTTCGATATTGCCCGCGTCGGGCGCCTGACAACCGAAGACATAGTGCCCCAGGGGGGACATACCCAGTACTTCGGTAATGAGTCCGTGGTCGAGCAGGGATAAACCCAGACCGCCGTGGTCCGCGGGATGGTTCGGTCCCCACATGCCCTCGGCCTTGACTTTCGCTCTTTTTTCATTGAGAACCGGAATGAGGTCCTTGAAGGGTTTCATTACGAACTCGTTTTCCAGCGGGAAGAGTTCCTCTCGGACGAAACTCTCAATCTTATCCAATAGTTTTTGCGTTTCGGGGCTCGGGTTAAAATCCACGGCATTACTCCAGGGTCGTAGCGGACCGCGGGAAGAATAAATTTTTCATCGCAGCCGGCAAGAAAAACCCGTTCGTTGGTCGGGAAACTTGCCGGCGCGCTTTTTTACGGACCGGATTTATAAATCAAGGCGATGTTTCGGCGTCCACAGTGTATATTCATGGAAATTCGCCGGAACGGGTGCCGCGCACGGTAACTCGTATGGACGCGGGAGGGAACATGAAGACCCTGGAAAGAAAGGAAGAAGAAACCAAGGCGCCGAAGGCGATGTCGGACGCCGGCCGTCCGCGCGGTGGGCGGGCACCCGGACCCTCGGACTGGTCCATGCTCCGCAATATTTCCAGGTTTCGCAAAGCGCCTCTGGATACCATCACGGGTACCTGGCAAACCTACGGCGATATCTACTCGGTTCGCATGGGGCCGCTGACCTTCACAATGGTGCATCGCCCCGAGTACATACAGCACGTACTTCAGACCAATGCCGCCAACTACGTCAAAAGCCCTTTCTATGATAACTTGAAACTGCTGCTGGGTAACGGCCTGGTAACTTCCGAGGGCGATTTCTGGCGACGCCAGCGGCGATTGTCCCAACCGGCGTTCAAGCGTTCCCGCACGGCCGGCTTCCTGGGGCTTTTTCATGAGCAGGCGATGGTCACGCGCGAACGCTGGCATGCCCTGGCGCGCGCGGGTGAGGCCGTCGACGTATGCGAAGACATGATGGACCTGACCCTGCGCATCGTGGGGCATGCGTTGTTCAGCACGGATTTGAGTTCCCAGGCAAACAGTCTGGGGGAACCGACGAAAATCGCCCTGCGCGAAATCACCAATCGCCAGGTGGCGCTGTTTCGTCCGCCCTTGAGCTGGCCTACCAGGCGCAATCGCCGTTTGCGGGGCGCCATCGAATCCATCAACGCGGTTGTTGGAGAAATCATTCGCGAAAGACGCGCGTTGATTGAAACCGCGGGCGGCATGCCCGGAGCCATGGCGAGCGGCAAGGTGCCCCATGATTTACTTTCGCTTCTGCTGGCCGCGCGGGATGAAGAGACCAATGAACAAATGACCGATCGCCAGGTACGCGACGAAGTCATGACCTTCCTGATGGCCGGACACGAGACCACTTCCAATGCCCTGACCTGGACTTTTTATTTGCTGGCCCGGCATCCCGAAATCGCCGCGAAGGCGCGGGAAGAATGCCGCGGCCTCTCCGGCGATGTTCCCGAAGCCGACGAAATCATGGGACTGGAATACACGCGCATGGTCCTCGAGGAATCCATGCGCATCTTTCCGCCCGTGTGGGGCATGGACCGCCAGGCGCTGGACGAAGATGAAATCGGCGGCTATCGCGTACCGAAAAAGGGTATCGTGGGCATGACGCAATGGGTGATGCATCGCCATCCCGACTACTGGGACAATCCGCTTGAGTTTCGCCCGGAGCGATTCAGTCCGGAGAACTCCGCGGGTCGACCGCGCTTCGCGTACTTTCCCTTCGGCGGCGGGCAACGGCAGTGCATCGGCATGGACTTCGCCATGATGGAGGCCCTGGCCATCCTTGCCGTCCTGCTACGCGATTTTCACGCGGAGCTTGTATCCGAGGAACGTCCCTTCGCCGAGGCCCTGGTTACCCTGCGGCCTCGGGACGGATTGATGATGCGACCGCGCGTGGTTTGAGGCGGCCTCCGATTATGAGACCCAGGAGCACCAGGCCCGGGATCAATTCGCATAAGCCGAAAACTCCGGCGGTAACGGTTATGGCCGGGAGTTCCGTGATGCCGGCGCCGGAACCGTTCAGCCACTCTACAATCTTCGTCGAGGCGGCCGGGCCCAGGGCATAACCCATGGAGCCCACGCCGTAAAAAAGTCCCAGGAACATTCCTCGTAGTCCGGAGGGAGCACTGTGCTCCAGTAGAACCAGGCAGGGCGCGTACATGAGGGCGGCCGAGAGGCCGGCCAGTCCCAACAATACAATCAAGGGCGGTCCGGATTGGGCCAGGGTCATGATCGGCAGCAGCACTCCGAAAATCGCCGAACCGATACCCACGATTAACGGCAGGCCCAATCGCCGTCCCAGCAAAACCGCGGGTACGGCGCCCAGCGCCATGGGAAAGGAAACCAGCGAAAGCAACGCGCCGGCCTGCGCGGCCGAATGACCCATATCGCTTTTTAAATGGATTAGAAAGCCGCCCATTAAAAAACCCGCGGCGAATCGGTCCGCGAAAGCAAGTATCAGCAGCGCCGTCAGCAGAATCACGGTGCCCCTGTCCATGTCGCGATTCCCCGACGTCGGTTTGGTCGCGGGCGCGGTTCCGGTTTCGCCGGCGGGCAGGACCAGCACGGCTACCAGCAACAGAATGCCGGTGGAAGCGAAGAAGGGAACCAGCGGGCCCGCCTTCGACGAAAGGATGCCGCCCAGCAGAATGCCCGCGGCCACGCCCAGCAGCAACAGCATCCCGGTGGGACCGAGCACGCTGCCCGCTGCTCCGCGCCGTTCGCGCTCGGCTTCGCCGCTGAGGGCGAGCAAGGGGCCGATAACGAAAGCACTGCTGACGCCTTCAAGAACGCGCAGCCCCTGGGCCGTCTGAAAGTTAGGCGCCATGCTGATGAGCAACCAACACAGGGCGTTTACCAGAGCGCCGCCGCCGATGGCTATTCGCCGCGAAGGCAAGCGATCCGAGACCCAGCCGGCGATGGGCGCGAAGATAAAACCCGCGATGAGACCGGCCGAAATAAAGGTCCCGGTTTCCCTTGCGGCAATGCCGAAGTTCGCGGTGAGGAACTCGGACAAACCGATGATGGGAATCGTTCCTCCCGCCATGGCCGCGAAAACCAGACCGGGCGCGAGGATGTGTTTCTTGCCGCGCGTCACTGAAAAAGCTTCTCTTCGATCAAGTTAAGAGACGGCTTCCACGTCCCGCAGAAGTTCGCCGTTCAAGTCGAACGCCAGTCGGGCTTCGTCGATGACCTGTTCCAGCGTCACGTTCGCGGGCTGGAAAGCGTCCAGGCGCGCGCGAAACTCATTCTTGAAGGCGTTGGCGTCCTCGATTTTCGGAAACTCGTAGAAGGTCATGCCCGCCGCGCCGGGTTCGTCGGCCAGGCCCAGGTTGCGGGCCACGGTTTTTTTAATCATCTGGCCGCCGGAGAGATCCCCGAGGTAGCGTACGTAGGCGTGAGCCACCAGCAGTTCGGGCGATTCGCCGGAGATCTTGCGCAGGTGTTCGCAGTATTTTCGCGTACCGGCTCCCTGTTCAGCGTCGCGTTTTTCCAGAATGTCGTCGCCTGAAAAAAACTTGAGATCCGCGGCCAGGCTGTCGGCTCGCCATAGCTCGTCGAAATGGAACGCCCCCAGGGTGGGATGGTCCTTCGCGGCTTGCATGCCTTCTTCCAGTGCCAGATACATGTCGTAGAGCGTACTGATATGACGCGCGTACATTTCGCGATCAACGCGACCTTGCATCAGGTCCTTGATGAAGGAAGCGCCTTCCGCGCGTTTGTGATTTTCCGTTGTTGCTTCGCGTAATTGTAGAGCCAGTCCCATGGTTATCTCCTCGATTTTCGGATTTTATAGCGTTCAGTTGTATTGGAGGCGGCGCGCAAGGCGATGAGCACGCCGCGATGATTACGTGAGCGGGCGTATTGCGTGGGTCCGCGTCCGCGAATATCCTTGAGTTCGGTGTCCGCGCCCTTGCCGACAAGTATGCGCGCGGTTTCAGCGCGCCCGGTCAGGGCGGCCCAGATGAGAGCCGTGCGTCCGTCCTCATCCGTGCGATTTACGACGGCGCCCCGGTCGATCAGATAACGGGCCAGCGCGGGCCGTCCCATGCGCGCCGCCTCCATCAACGGAGTCATGCCGTTCCAGCCGGGAGCGTCCACTTTCGCGCCGCCTTCCAGCAGCAGACGCGTCATTGCCGAGTCTCCCCTGGAAACGGCCAGAATCAAAGCCGTGCCCGCCGCGGCCTGTCCGGTATCCGGGCGCAAAGGCGCGTCCGGTTTCGCCCCGGCAGTCAGCAGCAAGCGGGCGGCCGCGGTATCGCCTCGCTCCACCGCGATGTGGAGGGGAGTGCGTCCCCGGTGGATGGTATTGACGGATTCCTTTTGTTGAACGGCCGGTCGGATCCGGTCCGGATCGCCCGAGAGAACCGCCCGGTGAATCTCCGGCATGGTCGCGCATCCCGCTAGAAACAGCGGAATACATGAAATCAGGCCGAGTCTGACTGGATGTCCGATGAGTGGCTGCATAAACGATCTCCAATCCCGTAGGCGGCGGTCTGGAATGCAATAATTATATTGATTCTGAAAATCATTCTCAAATAGTGGCCTCCATGAGTCCGATTGACTGGTTTATAAAGGGCGGTTACTTCATGTGGCCCATTCTGCTCTGGTTCCTGGTGGGAGCCGCCGTGGCCATTGAGCGGGGCATTTACTTCTTTCTGACGGCCGGTTCCGGCGGCGCGGGTTTTCGCGGACGGAATGCGCCGGTTACACGCTTGCGCGCGTTCGCCGAGAGCGATGATTTTCAGACCGCGGAAGCCGACGCACGACGCAATGTACTCCGAAGGCGAGCCGAGGAGATTGTCGAGGAGCAGGAACGTCGCCTGGGAGTGTTGCCGGTGCTGGCGGCGACGGCCCCGCTGCTGGGATTGCTGGGAACCATCGCCGGTATGATGCAGGCCTTTCGCGCGGTGGAGCAGGCGGGGGGCGCGGCGGACATCGGCGTTTTCGCCGGAGGTATCTGGCCGGCGCTTCTGACGACCGCCTTCGGTTTGACCGTGGCCGTGATCCTGCATATCAGTCACGGTGTCCTCAATCACCAGGTGGAGCTTCGTATCAAGCGCTTGAATCGCGCGGCCGAGGGAATTCTCGATCAGGATCCCGCGAATGGCTGAACCACTCATCGCGCCGCGCGAAAAAAGGCGCTCCATCATCGACCTGACTTCGCTGGTGGACGTTGTTTTTATCCTGCTGGTATTCTTCATGGTGGCCTCGAAGTTCGCGAAGCCGGCACTTAATGTGGAATTGCCCGAGGCCGCCGGTAAGCGCGCGCAGACCCGGGGGAGCATTGTTCTGGCGATTCGCGGGGACAAAAGCGCCTCCCTCGCCGCCGTGAAATATTACATCGGTAAGAAACGTAAGTCCGGGCGGGAGCTCCCCGCCGCCTTGAAAGCCGCGGTCCAGGCCGGCGATGCGAAAGCCATTGTAATTCGCGCCGATCGCCTGGTGCCGTTCCAGGCCTTCGTGACGGCGTTGAACGCCGCTCAAAATTCCGGCGCCGTCTCGGTGGAGATCGAACACAAGCCCTGACGGCATGGAAGAGAAAGGTTTCATACATTCCGGACGCATGCTGGCTCCCGTGTTGCTTGTTTTCGCGGGACTGCTGGCGCTGATCGGCTGGGCGCTGAGTTCCGGGGACGGAGCGGACGTAGGGCCCGCGCGGCAGGTGCTCGCCCGTACGCGATTACTCCTGCCGCCGAAACCGGTTGTTCAACCGGCGGAATCGCCGCAAGAAAAGCCCGCCGCCGAAGGCGACAGGGGGCGCAAGAGCAAGGGCGACGTGGGGGGCGGTGCTCCTTCCGCGGACCAGCTGCAAATGTACGCCGCATCGATTCTGAGGCGAATCGATCGGGCCAAGCGCTTTCCCGAAGAGGAAGAGGGAAGCGGTCGTAGCGGTATCGTCTCGGTCCGAGTTAAGATAGGAAAGGATGGAAGTCTGCTTTCCATGAGCATTGCGGCGCCTTCGGCTTATGAGGCGTTCAATCGCGAAGCGCGTCGAGCCGTGCGTCGCGCGAGTCCGTTTCCGGCTATACCCGCTGAATTAAAGCGCGATACGTTTTCGCTTCGCGTCCAGGTGCGCTTCATCGCGCGGAGATTCAATGATGATGAATAGTCCGCGCGATGAAGCTGGTTTGGAACCGGCGGTAAATAGATCGGTTTTTTTATCAGGGAACGGAACGGGTTACCGACTCGTTCCCGGTAAGGGAACTGGTTGCGGCGACTATTACGAAGCTCTTGCCCGCGGCCGACGAATTAAAGGTCAGGGTGTTTCCGCTGACGGTATAATTCGTGGGCGTGCGCTCGGTGGCCAGGTCCGGAAACGTATAGTTCAGGTCCGCGTTGGAGGAATTGCCGATGGGGCACGCGCTCTCATTGTAGACCAGGTAGAAGGTCTTGCCGCCGGCAGTATACCAGGGCGTAAAGTTAAACGTCAGAGTCATTCCGTCGGAAGCGCTGGGAATCTTAATGGCTACCCAGTTGCGAAACAGAAACGTGAATCCATTGGGAAACGACAGAGTCGTGTTCGTACTCAGGTCATACTCCTGAGTGGGCACCGTCCGGCTGCCGAAAGTAAAGCTGCAAGTGCCGGCATTGGATGCCGTAAAGGCGGACGAGAGCGCCAGGACCGGCAGCAGGGCATTGTCGTCTTCCTCTTTGTTACAAGAGCCGACCAATGTCCCGACGGACAAAATCAAGAGGGCCGCGAACAGTCTTCGGGCGGCGATTCGTTTGTTTTGAGTAATCATATTTCATCTCCTGGGGACTCCCCGCTGGGAGCCCGTGACCAGGGATTACTTTCCGAGAATGAGAGTCAATCTCAAAATGGGCTTGCCGGCTTGCAGGGTCGGCAAAGGATGACTGCATGCGGGTTCGAGTATTCGTGCTGAAGGTTCTAGCTTTGATCGGGGTGGCATTCGTTTTCGGGGCCTGTCAGGCTCGGGGCGAGCGCGTGGATACTAATATGCTGGATGCCTTCGATCTGCTCGTGGCGGATCTGGCCGCCGATGCCGCGGGCGTTTGCACGGTGACCTCCAATGTGAATGGAGTCCTGAAGCTGCAGGTGCGGGCCACTTCCGCCGCCGGAACGACTTATTGCAGTCTGGCCACCGGCGAGCGCATCGCCGAACAAAGTTCCAATGCCTGGGATATGAGTTTCCAGCGCTTCAAGTATGGGACCAATTCGGGCACCAGCGGTTCGGGAGCGGGCGGAGCCTGCAAAACCGGCGCTACGAATTTCGACGGCATCACGTCGGTGAGCGGCCTATCGGGCACCGCTACTCCCGATTGCCCTCAGTTCGCCGTTGATAAAACCATTACCACGGCGAGCGGCGGCGCGGGCGGGGCCGTGCAGACGACCTTCAACGGCAATGAGAGTTTCGACGATTGGTATCTATACAATATTTTCACCCACGTGCTGACCAGTCGTAGTGACGTCTTCATCGTTCGCTCGGGCGACGGCACGAAATACTACCGCGTTCGTTTCACGGATTATTATAACGCCGCCGGCACGTCCGGTTATCCCGCTCTGGAAGCGGTTGAAATTTCATTCTAGCATATGCCTCTACTCGTTCTCCCATGCGCCTTTCCGTTTATCATCTCGTCGGTCGGATCCTGTTTTTGTTCGCGGCGATTCTCGCCGTTCCGCTGGCGGCTCAGTCCGGCAACCAGTCCGAAAAAAAGAATGAAATCCTGGAAGGCGAAATCACGGTTACCGGCGAAGGTCGCCGTGTTCGTCGTAAACGCGCCGTAACCCGTACGCTTGTCGTCGGTCGCAAGGAGATCGAAGCCACGGGCGCCGCCAATGCCGCGCAGGCCCTGGAGCATACGCCGGGAGTGGAAGTTCGCATGGGTATCCGCGGAATTTTTCTACGGCTCATGGGCATGGACACGAAGCACGTGCTGGTTCTCGTGGACGGACAACGCATCGCCGGGCGGACCAATGACGCGCTGGATCTGACGCGTATCAAGGCGGAGGAGATCGAGCGCATCGAGATCGTCAAGGGCGCCATCTCGGCGCTCTACGGTTCCGAGGCCATCGGCGGCGTGGTCAACATCATCACGCGAAAAGTTAAGCGCCCCGTGGACATCCAGACGGATATGCGCTACGGTTCGGGGCGTCGCCGTCACTTCGGAACCGGCGGCGAAGCAAGCGCCTCGGCCTTGCTGGGCGTGAACAAGGCCAATCTCTACAGTTCCTTCGTGCTGGGTTGGCATCGTAGCGACGGCTACGACCTTTCGCCGTTTACGGAGACCGACCGACGCAATACGACTCTATTCCCTAATTTTCCCGGCTACGACGCCGACGCGGACATTCTTAAACAGGGCACGACGGGCAATTCCTTTCGCGATTTAAACGTTGGCAATTCCACGCGCTGGTTGATTACGCCGACGTTGGAGCTCTTCGGCGGCATGAATTATCGCTATCTGGATCAGGAGCGCGTCGATTCCACTCCGCCTCGCCGTCTCAGTGATCGTCGCAATGAGACTCATGACGGTTCGTTTTCGCTGGGCGCCGTGTGGCAGCTGCGCCGTAATCTGCGGGCCCGGCTGACTTATGGTTATTCGCGCTTTCTGGACGATTTGACCCAGGACCAGCGCGGCTCCGACGAGCTGGATTCGAAGGAAACCCAGGACGAGCGCACCCAGGAAGCACGTCTGCAGGTAGACTATCGTTTGAATAAGGCCCACCTCATCAGCGTGGGCGCGGCCTTTTTGTATGAGGAATTAATTTCGCCCCGGTTGCGGGCGCGATACGCCATTCGCCAGCGGCCGGCGGTTTTCGCGCAGAATGAATGGCGAATCGGCAAGTGGAAGATTTTGCCCGGCCTTAGATTCGAGGAAGACTCGGAATTCGGCGGTCAGACTTCGCCGCGGCTGCAAGTCTACTACCGGCCGGTGAGGGAACTCCAGATTCGCGCCGGCGCGGGGGCGGGGTTTCGCGCGCCGTCCTTCAAGGACCTGTTCTTTGATTTTCAGAATCCGGGCGTCGGGTACCAGGTCGTGGGCAACCCGAACCTGCAACCGGAGCGTTCGCGGACCTACAACGCGGATCTGGACTGGCAGCCCGGGCCAGGTTGGAACATTCATGTCGGCGCATTCTACAACAGTCTCACCAATCTAATCGACTTTACTCTCTTACCGGAGCGACGCAACGACCTCTCCGTCTTTCAACCCACCAATATTCGTCGCGCCTACACGCGCGGTGGTCAGGTGATGCTGGACTATCGCCTGAATAAACATCTTACCATGGGCGTGGGCTATGCTCATACGGATACGCGGGACCTGGAGTTTGATATTCCGCTGGAGGGGCGGGCGCGTCATCGCGGGACGTATCGTGTACGCTGGCGTCTGAAAAAATTCTCGTTCTCCCTTACGGGCAGCGTCTACGGCGAATCCGCCTTTCGTCAACAGGCCGTGCCTCTGTACACGCTGCAGAGCACCGGGGCGCTCACCTTTGATTCCCAGGCGCCCCTCACGGCCTTCGTTCAGAACCGCCGTTTGATCTTCTTTGAGAACGATCCCATCACGCCGCAACAGGGCGTGACTTATCACAATCCCTTTCATCTGGTGAATGTTCGGGTTTCGTTCAAAGTGGGTAAACTTTATGAGCTGTTCGCCGGGGTGGACAATGCCCTGGATGAATACAATGAGCGCTTCAATCCCATGCGGCCGCGTTTTTTCTACGCCGGTTTTCGCACGCGCTATCGGGCGCCCCGCGTTCGGCCGGCGGATCGCCTCCGTCCCGAGATGGAGCGCGGTAAGCGGCTGGACGAGATCCTGCGCCGGCGCGGCTCCCGCGAATTCTGACGGGCTCCCGGGACTAAAGAACCGCCCCTACCCGGGCAGCGGATCCGGCATGCCTTCGGGAAGCGACATGGGCGCGTTACCGGCCTCAACGATTTCCTTATTGTTCGCTTCCGTTTTCGTGGCCCTTTTACGGCAAGGCGCGTGCCCGTCGATGCCGGCTCGACACCCGCCGCAACATTTCTTTTTCATCGCCGGCTCATCTTGAGTATTCATGCTTTGCCTCGTTTTTATTCGTATATCGCCGCGGCGATTTATTCAGGCCAGGCCCGCTATCATGGCTGTCTCCGGCCGGACCAGCTTGCCTCGTTCCGCGAAGAGATACCCCTGCGCGAAATCGAATTCCAGTTCACGGGCCCGGGAAAGGTCCGCTTCGGTTTCCACGCCTTCCAGAATCGTGCGAATCCCATGGTCCCGCGCGATGGAGGGCAACTTCAGATAGAGCGCGGGAATGTCGTTGCGACGCAGGCGTTGCGTAAAGCTCATGTGAAACTTGAGATACGAAACCCCTGTCAGAACCTCCAGCGAAAGCAGGCTGCGCGGATGGCCCGCGTCGTCCAGGGCCGCGGATATGCCTTCGCGACGCAGCAGATTCAGCAGGCGCTTGCTCAAGAGGGCGTCGCTGATATCGCTATTCTCCATGATCTCCACCACCACGCGCTGTTTTTGCCGGGCCAGAAGATCCAGAAAGGGATTCGCGGGATGCTCTTCGCCCGCGACGAAATATACGTGGGGATCCAGATTCAGGAACAGCAACCCTTCTGGTGGAGCGTGGGCCAGTTGCAGGCGCTTCAGCTCGAGCTCCACGAGATAGAACAGCCAGAGGTTCTTGTGCAGGCCTTCGAAGACCGGGCCGCGACTCAGGCTTTCGCCGCGGCGATTATAGAAACGGGCCAGAGCCTCGTAGCCGTGGATGCCGCCGTCCGCTAGATCGATGATGGGTTCGTAGGCAACCCCGAAGCGGCGGCTACGAATGGCTTCCAGAATGTCCGGGACCAGGTTCCCGGTATCGGTCGGCTCCGTGTTCACTTCCATATATCGGCCCAGCTTTTCCGGAACACCGAAAGAGTCAATTGAAAATGAGACTCGTTATCATTTGTGGTCTGGATGAGTTTATTTTGGCGATTCAGGGCATTATGAGGACACAAAGGTCGCCCGCGGGTTACTATGCATTCAGGGGCCGCGTTAAGCCGGGGCGAGCCGGGCGCTCAAAACCTTGACCCGCCGAAGGCGCGGTCAATGATTGAGATAGGATGGCCATGGACAAGGAAGCGCCCGGCGATTATCGCGCATTGAGTCGGGATGCCTATGGGCATTTAGCGCGCGACGGGATTATGGGTGGCCTGGTGGTTTCGCTGCTGTTGCATGGGCTGCTCATCGGTTTGCCCATGGCTCTCATGGCGGGAACCGTCGCGAAGAAACGCAAGCTTACCCTGACGACGGCGAGCCGGACCGCGCCCACTTTTAATGTTACGCTCAAATCGCGTCGTCCACCCGCGCCCGTTACGCCCCGTGGTCGTAAACCCGCCGAAAGCGGCGGCGGTGAAAAAAAGCCGCTCAGTCGTTTCAACTCGGACGTCATCAGCAAGCATAGACGCAGCATTGAAGGGAGTATCATCTATCCCCGGGTTGCCCGTCGCATGGGTTGGCAGGGACGCGTGCGCGTACGGGTCGTCGTCGGTCCCAATGGAAACGTCATGAGCGTGAAAGTCATCACGAGTTCGGGCTACCCCGTCCTGGATCGAGCGGCCTTGAACGGCGTCAGCAAACATCGCTTTGAGGCCGGGGAAAGTACTGAAACTTTTTCCCTGTCTCTGCGCTTTCAACTGGCGGGCGAATGACGCCCATGGATTTTTTCGGAGTTATCAATGGTTGAAATTATACGGACAATTCCCGACTGGCTGATTCCCGCGTTGATTCTCGTGATTTCGATCATCGCCGCGGGCATTATCTTGAACCGGGTCATGCTCTTGATTTTTCGAGTAAAGGCGATGTCCTTTGAACAGGAACACGAGCTGGTGGACCATGTGCGCGAAGGTCGCCTGGATGAGGCCCGAGAGTATTGCGCTCGGCCGGAGCACACGCATCCCGCTTTCGCCGTGGCGCGAGTGTTGCTGGAGTCGGGGCGACGCGGGGCGGCGGCCCTGGCTCTCGTGGAGGGCGAAATTCATCGCGCTACCTCCTATTTGAAACGCTATCTGCAGACCCTGGGAACCATCAGCACCATCGCGCCATTGCTGGGGTTGCTCGGGACCGTCACCGGCATGATTAAATCCTTTCACGCCTTTGACGAAAGCAAGGTTCAAAACGCGCAACTGGTGGGCGGCATCGACGAAGCTTTGATCACCACGGCCCTGGGGCTGATCACGGCCATCCCCGCTCTCATCGCGTATAACTATCTCGCCAATCGCGTGAACACAATCGCCGAGGAAACGACGTTTCTGAGCGAACAAGTCGCCCGGGAACTCCCGGAGCTTGAAGGTCGGTAGCCATGTCCCGGGAGCGAAAATCCAAACCCGTCCTGGAGACGAAGAAAGGCATTGAGCTGGCGCCCATGGTGGACGTGGTGTTTCTCCTGCTGGCCTACTTTCTGATCAATTCGACCCTGGCCAGGACGCCGGCCATTCGCATGGATCTGCCGAAATCGCAAACCTCTTCTTATGTGAGCGATGAAGCCGTGGACGTACTGGTCCGAGAAAACGGCGAAATCATGGTGGGCGGAGCGAAGGTTCCGGAAAAAGAACTGGCCCGGGTATTAAAAGAGACATTGACCAAACGCAGCGGCACGAAGCCGCCCGAGATCAACATCAAGGGCGAAGGCAAGACCGACTACCAGCGCATTATAAACGTGATCGACCAGGTACGCAAGGCCGGCCTGACGAATTTTAATCTTACGACCACCAGGCGTTGAGCGGTGCGCCCGCGATGAGAGTAACCCATGCAACCTTCCACCATTAGAAATATCACCATTTGCGTTTCCGTCGCCTGGCTGGTTGGCGCCGTTTATCTGATTTTTATCGGGTTCCAGTGGCGGTGGCCGATTGCCTTGAGCTGTCTCATTCCCGCCCTTGCGCTGCTTATCGTCGGCGGAAATCGCGGGCGTTTCCTGGATAAGGCGCTCAAGAAAAAGATGCACAACTGGTCGGCGCTCAAGTCCTACAGTCTGCGCTTTCCGCTTTTTCGTTTCGTGGACGTGCACCGGGCCATGGTCGATTTCGTGGACGGCACCCGCGTACTGGTGGAGATTGAATCGCAGCACGGCGTGGACCTGGATACCGTACTCACCGGTACTTTTTTCGACGAGTCCATGCGCGTGATGAATACCGGGCAAAGGGATCTGTTCGAAGTCGCGCCGAAGGAAACCGAATTTCTACCTCTGGATCTTTTTCGGGTTCTGCGAAAACCGGACGGCTCTCGTCCCTTCCTTGTGCGGGTTCGCTATGTTCCCGACGAAGGCGCCGCCATCGTCGAATACGCCTGCGATTCCGAGGAACTTTCCCAGGAACTGCAAGAGGAATTCGAGCGTCGCATGCTTGAGAACAGTATCTATCGCGGTCGCGTGTGTCGGATCAGTTTCGAGGATACCTATGAACTCTATGCCGGGCTGTCTTCGCGCACGGCTTTGAAGTTTCTCACGGACGCTCGCATCGCCGAAGGCGATATCGTTCTTTCCGAGGAAATCGCCGGGATTCTGGAACGCAACGTGCTCGATGTCTTTCGCCGTTCGGAGCAGTTGCGGGAACATGGATTGCCCCTGCGGCGGGGGCTTTTGTTTTACGGGCCGCCGGGCACCGGCAAAACCTTCACGTGTCGCTATTTGTTCGGTCGCTTGAACGACGTGACCTGCATCGTGGTGGCGGGGACCGCGTCGGGGCGATTGGCCGAGGTCTTCAGCATGGCGCGCTCCTTAATGCCCTGCGTGATCGTTCTGGAGGACATCGACCTGTGGATTCCCAATCGAGAACAGGCCTTTGACTCCACGCCCCTGGCCAATCTCCTGGATGAGCTGGACGGCTTCCAGGCCAATGATCGCATGGTTTGCATCCTGACCACCAACGCCATCGAGCGCGTGGAAAGCGCCATCAAGGATCGCCCCGGACGCGTGGGGCAGTGCGTGCATTTCGGCTTCCCCGATGAGGAACTACGGCTACGCTATCTGAAGCGTCAGTCGGCGCGCTTCGCCCATGGAGACGGTGTCCTGGAAAAAGTCGCCGGCCAAACCGAAGGCGCAACGCAGGCTTTCCTGACCGAGCTGGTTACCCGCGCCGCGCAAATCGCCCTGGAACTACAAGAATCGCAAGAATCCCGAAGCGAAAACGGCTCTTCGCCGGTGCTTTCGCATGAGGCTTTCGAAACGGCTCGCAAGGAAATGCTCATGGGAGCCAATGCTTCCGCCCGGGGCATTCTGGGCTGGCGCGGCGATATTCTTTGATTCGTGAGCATGCTCCCTTTCTGTTAGATTTTCGTTAAAATGAATTGCGCTGGGAAACGGCGCTTCGTACAGTCGGTACGCAAGGTATCGATATGAATTCCCTGGAAATAACCATCAAGCCGGATTGGGACGAGGTGGATCACGTGATCCACGAGACGGAAGGTTTCCTGCAATCAGCGGGTTACACGGATGATAATATTCATGCCATGGCCATGGTGGCGGGGGAGCTCGTGGAGAACGCGGTAAAGTACGGCGATTTTCAGAACCAGAGTGAGGGCATCTCGATCTCGGTGGAACCGGGCCGAGAGGACATCACCGTAACGGTTCGCAGTCCCGTGAATGAGGAAAAAAACACGAATATAAGGACCCTTGATAAGACGATTCAATGGATCCGCGGCTATCAGAATCCCTTTCAAGCTTACGTGGAGAAGATACGGCAAATCGGAGAAAAGCAACTCGAGGCGGGCGAAAGCGGGCTGGGTCTGGTGCGCATCGCCTACGAGGGACAGTCCATCGTGGATTTCTACGTGGACGAGGACAACATCCTTTGCATCTCCGCCATCCACAGGACGCCGGGAGTTACTTTATGAGCAATAGTAGAGAATATACAAACAAAACCCTCAACATAAAAAGAAGCGACGACGATGACGGCATCAGCCTGGTTTTTTCCGGTCGCAGTCGCGATCGCCATCCCTCCGAATTCCTGGGACCGATCTTCGATGAAGTCCTGAATGAAATCAAGGGCGGCGAAAGAAAGGCCGTTCTGGATTTTCGCCCCCTGGAGTACATGAACTCCTCCACCATCACGCCCATCGTGAAGATGCTCAACAATGCTCGCCGCGATAAATGCCGCGTGGAAATCATCTATCATGAATCATTGAAGTGGCAGAACCTGAGTTTCTCCGCGCTGACCGTCTTCACCGACGATGCCATCGAGGTGAAGGGAGTCTAGGGGATGAATCATGGGTCCGCCTTCAGACACGGATACCTGTTAAACGGCGATGAACGCCTGCCCGTGAAAGTACGCGAAGCCTCTCGCTATTCGCTTCTGGTTGCGTCCGACGCGCCGCCGCCCGACGGAGCCGAGTTCCGGGGTTTCGTGCTGGGGGGTGGTGACCAGCCGGTGGAGCTGGGTCCGTGCGTCTTTCTATTAAGCGAAAGCGAAAGCGAAGGTGAAGGGCGGGGGCGATTGGTTTTCCCCCGGGAGCTCTACGACTTTCATAAGTTATTGGGCCGCGGCGAACTGCACACGTTGGAGACCTACTTCAACGGCCTGCCGTTGATCCTGAATCAGAAAAAGAGCATTCGCCCCGAGTTTCGGGAATACGTCGCCGAGCTTACTTTCGATCTGAACGTGTATAAGAGCTATTTCGACGAGCTCGACGCGTCGTTGGCGGACGAACCGGAGTCGGTTCGGTCCGTTGCGGTGAACTCCGTACTGGAAACGAAGGGCCGCGAATTCCTGGGTTTTCTGGACGAAACCCTGCGTAAGCTGGAGGAATTGATCAAGGATTACACTCGAGAGGAACACGCGCTTCACGGTTATTATCTACGCAAGCAAGTCTGGAGTCTGATTGAACAATCTGAGTTTTTATTACGCACGAACGTCAAGCCGCGCGGTTACGCGGGCGATTCCGACATCATGCGCATGATTTACGCCAACGATTATCGAGGGTACGGCATTTTTGCTCGTCTAATGCATAAGCACGGCATCGAAACCCCGGCGGCCCAGGCCGTGCGTAATCGGCGCATCATGGTACCGCGCATCCTGCGAGAGACCCGGAACGAATTCAAGCCGGCCGGTGGAACGCCGTTTCGAATCATGTCCGTGGCCTGCGGTCCCGCCTGGGAAATGCAGGACCTCTTCGCCGGGGACGAGGACTTCGAAAATTTGAGTCTGACCTTGCTGGATCAGGATACCGACGCGCTGGACGAGGCCGCCGCGGCCATCAGGGACATCGAGGCGCGACGAAAAGCAAAGGTCAATGTCCAATACTTGAACGAGTCCGTGCGGACCATGCTGCGCATCAAAAATATTTCGGAAAAATGGGGGCGATATCACTTCATCTATTCCATGGGGCTTTTCGACTACCTGGCCGCGCCGGTGGCTCGGGCGCTGGTGAAAAAGCTGTACGATATGTTGCTGCCCGGCGGACATGTCCTCATTGGAAATTATCACGTGGATAATCCCACGCGCTGGTACATGGAATACTGGATGGACTGGGTGTTGCTGTATCGTACGGAGCAGGACTTCCTGGACCTGACGCGCGAAATCGAAAACGTCCAGGCGCGCGTCTTCTTCGAAGATACTCGGGCCCAGATGTTTCTACACGTCACGAAGCCGCGCGAAACCGACCCGAACTAAATTTTCGGGCTTAAGCTGAAAGAACGATTTACCATTTTCCCATGGAGAATACGCAAGGAAATTTTGAACAGTCCGGCCAGGGATACGCCGCGGAAGCTTTTCAACCTTATCAGCAAAGCCTGATGTTGACCTGGTCCAAAACCCTGACGGTTCTGGGCTGGACCCTGGTGCCCATCTTCTTCGTTCTTGATTTTTTTACGACTCCCTCGGCCTCGCAGGATTTACTGCCGCGCTTCGGAGTCTATCGCCTGATTTGCACGGCCGTTGTACTGACGCAGTATTTCTTTATTCGCTTCAGCAAGGCCAATCGCTGGTCCTTCCTGCACGGTTATTTCTTTAACTTCGTCGTCAGCGCCATGATCGTAACCATGACCGTGGACCTGGGCGGTTTCGATTCGGGTTATTACGCGGGTTTGAATCTTGTGCTCATCGCCGTGAACCTGCTCATGCCCTGGGCCGCGTTCCACTCCGCGGTCAATGGAATCATTACCATCTTGATGTACGTGACGGCCAATGCCCTGTTCGGCGAAGCCTACGACTTCAACAATCTGATCAATAATCTCTACTTCATGTCGTCCACCGTGATTATCTCGGGCAGCATCAACTACGTTAAGTTCAAGCTTGTTAAGGAAGAGTTCTTTCTGCGGCAGGATTTGATCGACTCCTATGCCAGTTTGGATGAATCGCGGCGAGAGTTAAAGGAAGCCCGGGACGCCCTCTGGGGGGAAATGGAAATCGCCAAGCGCATCCAGACGGCCTTGTTGCCGGATCCGGAAGTGGTGGGTTCCTATGAAGTGGCCGCGGCCATGTTGCCCGCGAACGAAGTCGGCGGCGATTATTACGATATCATCGAAACGGACCAGGGTGACTGGCTGTGCATCGGGGACGTTTCCGGGCACGGCGTGGAGTCGGGTTTGATCATGATGATGACCCAGACGAGTATTCGTACCATGGTGGAGAACACGCCCGACGTTTCGCCCGCGCGCGTACTGGGGCGCATCAACAACGTCATCAAGGAAAACATTTCGCGCCTGGGAACGGACCGTTACATGACCCTGTCCGTCATGCGCTTGAAGGACGACGAGTTTTCCTTCGCGGGGCGGCATCAGGACATACCGATCATACGCGCCGCCGACAATCAACTGGAAGTGATTCAATCCCGGGGCACCTGGATCGGGATCATGGACGACGTGGAACACTCCATGGTCAACATCACCGTGCCCATGCATCCCGGAGACGTCATGCTCCTATTTACGGACGGCGCCACCGAGGCCATGAACGCCGCGGGCGATATGTTCGGCGATGACCGTCTCCATGTCTGCCTGCGTGAAAACGCCCATCGCCCCGCGCGAGAAATCGTGGAGAGTATCTTGAAAGCCGTGACGGCCTATCAGGAAGAGCAGGACGACGATATTACCCTGGTGGTCATTCGCCGCCGGCCGGATTGAGAAGCGATTCAGTCGCTGATTTTCGCGCCCAATCGCCCCATGATGTCCGCCAGGGCGATTTCGACCTTGCCCCGCAGGGCTTTGTGAATGAATGAGATATCTTCTTTTTCGAAGCGCGCCGTGAATCCGTTTTCGCCTTCGCGTTCCTCGACTTTATAGACGATGGTGGATTTACTGAGCCCGGAAAAGGTGATCAGGATTTCGCCGTCTCCCCGCTGAACCTCGGTCACCTTACCCAGTTCCGTGCGCGAAAGGGCCCGGCTCACTTTCTTGACGAACGCGTCCAGGGAACCCTGGTCGGTCTCAATGGTTTTGATTTTCATTTTCGCGTTATTTATTGCGGCGTTATTTCTCATCGTCGTCACTGTCGGCGACGGGAGCATCGTCGGGTTCGCGCAGATGCGGTTCCAGATCGATATGACGCACGCCCGGGAAGGCGGCCTCGATGCGTTTTTCCAAAAGGTCCACGTGACGAGCCTGCTCCTCGAAAATCGCATCCGCGAAACGTCCCAGCACCTCAGCTCTTTCATCCGCGGTCCGGGCGGCGGCGGCCTTCTCGGTGTATTCGGGAATTTTCGGTCCCGCCAGTTCTCCGCCGGAAAAAACAACCTCCGCCTTGAGGCGAAAGGTGAACGCCGTTAGTTGACGTGTCTTGAGATCCGTCACGCGGTCGATGCCTTCCAGGTCCTCGATGAAAGCACGAATCTCGTTAACTTTATCCGCCGGTAGGGCTTCGCCGATGAGAATGCCGCGGTTGCGTATGATGAGGACCAGGCCCACGATGGAAAGCACCGAACCGATGAGAACCTGCGCGATGGCGTCATAGATGCCGTTGCCCGTGGCCCAGGACATGCTGATGGCGGCGGCGGCAATCAAACAGCCCAGCACCGCGGCGGCGTCTTCCAGAAGAACGGTCAGGGTTCCGCCCGGTTGCGCCTTAATGTGCTTCATCCAGGGAACGCCGTTTCGCGTGCGTTCCAGATCCTTGAGGATGACCCAGAGCACCCATGCCTCGACGATGGTGGCGAAAGCCAGGATGCCCAGCACCAGGGGTACGTTCGTAGGCGCGACGGGCTTGAACAGCGCGGCAATGCCGTGTTGCAGGGTCCACAGACCGCCGAAGACGAGAATGCCGATGGCGGCCAGTAAACCCCAGAAATCCGCCTCCGGCCCGAAGCCGTAGGGGTGTTTGGCCGTGGGTTTGCGCAGGGAGCGCTGGTGACCCAGCAAGAGCAAGCACTGATTAAGAGTATCCACGAGACTGTGGATGGTCTCCGCCATCATGGCGCCCGAGCCGCTCACGAAAGTAGCGATGCCCTTTGCGATTGTTATGGTTCCATTACCGAGCACGGCCTTGATGACCGCGGATTTTGAAGATGCGTCCGCCATGTTCGACGAATCGCCCCCGGAGCGTTCGGCTTCAAGCTTTTTTCGCGTCCGATTAATTTTCCTTCGGAGGAATTTCCTTGAGCGGCACCTCAATCCGGATACGAATCAAATCGCCTTTTAAGTTGCCTGCCTGGGAATCTTCCTCGGCGCCGGTGATGTTGACTTCGCCGCCCAGCTCCGTGACCCGCCGAATCAGATGTTCGGTGCCCCGGCCGGTGCCGTGATGCTCCGGCGAATAGTTCGTGGCCGAGCTCATTTCCAGATGCAGCCGGCTCCCTTCCAGCGAAACCCGCCAGTTACTGGGTCCGTAGCCGTACTTGAGATCATTGGTGGCCGTTTCGCGCGTTACGGCATGCATTACCGAGCGGCCGTTTTTTCCAAGACCCCGGTGGACCAGATCCTCTATTTCCATGGGGGCATGAAAGTCCAGCTCTCGCGCCGCGGAGGAATAGCGACGCAGGAGCATCAACTGGGTCCCGGCCAGAAAGTTTTCGTCCAGCAGATCCAGGTCGTCGATGAGTTGCATCTCTTCGCGGAG
Organism: uncultured Leptospiraceae bacterium; assembly: GCA_964530305.1. GTDB lineage: Bacteria > Spirochaetota > Leptospiria > Leptospirales > Leptonemataceae > CAZGYS01. The sequence goes on along the minus strand of CAZGYS010000004.1, from coordinate 4,171 downwards.
CATTTCCCCCGCGCGCTTGATGCCGTTGCGCAGCGTATCCTGGTTTCGCGCGGCATCGCCTTGCGAAATCAACGCCTCCGCGGCGATGCGAACGTCCGTCAGTTGCGCTCCCAGGTGATCGTGGAGATCCGTCAAGAGGCGCTGACGTTCTCGGCGAAGGGATTCCTCGTGTTCCCGTTCGAAGGAGATGCCGGCCAGATGTTGTTCGGCCAGCAGCAGCAGGGCGTCCAGGCGCAGGAGCAGGGGCGCGGGCTCAACGGGTTTCGGGATGTAGTCGTTGGCGCCCGCGTTGAGCGCCGCGAAGAGGTCCTTACGCCCCGCGCGATTCGCGGTGATGAGAATGGGCAGTTCCAGTCGCCCGTGCTTTTCGCGGATGGCGCGCGCCGTATCGAATCCGCTGAGGCCCGGCATCATTAGATCAAGAATGACGGCTTGCACGGCCGGACCATCGCCGTCTAGAATTTCCAGGGCCTCCCTGCCGCCGGCGGCCGTGACGACCGCGTAACCATTGTTTTCCAGGTGGCCCTGAATCACGCGCAGGTGCAGGGCTTCGTCGTCGACCACGAGAATGCGACGGGCGCTTTCGTCCGGCGCGTGCTTTGCTCCGCCGGACTTCGCCGCGACCGGCGACGGCGTTATGGTTTCGCGGAGCATTGATTCGGCCGGGACCGGCTCGGAATGGTCCGGCCTCGGTTTGGTTTCGGCGATGCCCAGGGGCAGGATAAAATAAAAGCGTGAACCGCCGCCCGGCTCGTCGTCCACGCCCATTTCGCCGCCGTGGAGTTCCACCAATCGGCGACTGATGGAAAGACCCATGCCCGTTCCCGGACCGGGACCGGCCTGCGTTTGCTCTTCGTTCGCGCCGTCCTCGAAGGAATGGAAAATAGTCGCGCGCCTTGCCGGGGGAATGCCGGGCCCTTGATCGGAAACGGAAACCATGACGTAATCTCCGTGCTTTCGCGCGTGCACGCGAATCGTAGTGCCTTCGCCGTAGCGCACGGCATTGTCCACCAGGTTGTGCAGGATTTGCCGCAGGCGATTCTCATCGGCCGGGACGGCCGGCAGGTTCGCGGGGATTTCGTTGCGCAGTTCTACTTTTTTTTCGCCGGCGGCACGATGTAAATCCAGGACGACCCGGGTCATGACGCGAAGATCCACGGGGCGTATCTCCAGCCGAATATCGCCGTGCTTGAGGCGGGTGTGATCCAGCAGGTCGTCGATCAGGTTGAGCATGCCGCGACCCGTATGGGCGATGAGCTCCGGATCACCGGCGGCGGGCGTGGTTTGACCGACGGAGTTTCCGTCCATGGCTTCGGCGATACCGATGATGCCCTGCAAGGGCGCGCGTAAAGCGTGGGAAGTACGCGCCAGAAAATCGTCCTTCAGTTTATCCAGGGCCCGCAAGCGGCGATTGGCCGCGCTCATTTCCAGAGCCAGGTATTCGGAACGTTTCGATCGTTCCATGAACCCGCGCGTGGCTATACCCAGCAGGATGACGACTCCGGTGCCCGCGGGAATGCCGCCGCTACTCCAGAAGCCCGCCGGCAAGTCGACGAGAGTCGCCAGAGCCAGGACGAGAACCAGCGTGGCCGGCAGGAACAACAGCGCGTAGGTTTTCCAGCCGCCGGCGGAGAAAAAATACACACCCGCGGCCGCGAGCAGCAAATAGGGAAAAGGGCGCGTGCCCTCCGGAGGCGGATGAAGGGCTTGCAAAAATTGCAGGAGGGACGCGAAGCAGATAAACATGAATAAGGTCGAGAGCACCAGCGGCAAGGAGCCCGCGCGAAACTTGAACAGGGCCGACAAGATAACCCCGGTCAGATAGAGCATGAACGCCAGGCGGGCTATAAAATCCGCCGACCAGGGCGCGTCCAGGGCCCGCGTGAATTGAAGGATATTAAACACGAGCACGATGGGCGCGAAGATGAGCAGCAAGTTCGTCAAGCGCCCGGCTCGAAACGCGCGATAGCGTTGTTCCAGATCCCCGGGGCCGCGCCCTCGCCGAAACTCCGCGACCAGTTCAGGATCATCCAGTTCGGCCCGCATGATTTTTCGAAGTTAAAAGAACGCATGCCGAGAGGGAAGGATTTTTCGTCTAATTTCAGGTATGAAAAAAATCAATCCGCGAGATTATCCCCACATCACCGTGCTGACCGGCGCGGGGGTCTCCGTTGCGTCGGGCCTGGGAACCTATCGCGGTAGGACCGCGGTGCCGGAGGGGAAAAAACCACCCACCATCGACACCTTTCAGGAAGACCCGATGGAAATCTGGCGCCTGTTTGCCCCGCGCAAGGAGGCCGTTCTGGCCGGCGAACCCAATCCCGCGCACCTGGCCCTGGCGCGTCTGGAAAAGGAAATTCACGCGGCCGGTTCGTTTAATCTGATTACCCAGAACGTCGACGGCTTTCACGGCCGGGCCGGTTCGCGGAATGTCGTGGAGATGCACGGTTATTTGTTTCGCACGCGTTGCGGTGATATCTATTGCGATTTCGAACCATTCCTGGACGAGGATTTGCACCTGGACGAATTGCCGCGTTGCCCCGTTTGCTCTTCGCCTCTGCGTCCGGACGTGGTCCTTTTCGGCGAAACCATTAAGATGCGCAGCGGCTGGTTGGCGGACGCCATGCGCGAATGCGATTTGTTCATCGCCGCGGGAACCTCCGGCACAGTCTATCCCGCCGCGAACTACGTGCGTCGTGCCAAAAACGAAGGCCGGGCCCGAACCCTGCTCGTAAACCTGGAACCGACCGAAGGCGATGAGACGATCTACGATGACGTAATCTACGGTAAGGTTGAGGAAGTGCTGCCGGAACTTTTTGAGTGGCGGGAGTAAAAGCAGGCACGAATGGAGCTTCTGGCCGCTACGGATACCGATGAATTTCCGATCCGCGCTACGGATGGGCGTAAACTTCTCTCAAAGTTTATCGATGCGGAAACCGGTCTATTCATTGTCATTGAAGCGGACCCGCGTCGGGATTTGATCTACACGCATACGTTCGACCCGAGCACTCGTCGTTTGATCACGCCGGATGAACGTTTTTCCGAAAAGGACTTCGGTCTAATCGGCGACGAACATGAGGAAATCGATGGTTATGACGTGCACACCAGGCGGTATAAGAATCGCCTTACCGGCGCGGAGATCAAGGAAATCTACGTGGCGGACCTGGAAGAGTATAACAAGGCGCTGGATATAGTCGTGCCCGCTTTTCAGGAAACGAAATTCGATCCCATCGCCGCCATTAACAATTTCCCCGTCCATGATGCTTACGTCCCGCGAATGGAATTTTACGAGTACGAATCTCGTCATCATCTGGTTTATGCTTCGGCCTTGCTGGGCGGGTTACTGGGAGATTGTATGGGAACGGTGGACGGTAAGCCCGGCGCCCATTCCGAAATGATCCTGTTTACCGCGGAAGGTATGTTACGAGGCGAAAGCCGCGGACAGTCCCGGGGCATCGTCGCGCCGTCCGGAACGGTGTTGGACGCAGACCTGCGCTGGATCGTCGCGCGGGAGCCCGGACTGGAGGCGAGAAGCGTGGACCTGGACGGTTGGTTGTACGAGCAATTTCCGAAAAACAGCGCCCGCGAAACGGAGGAAATAAACCTTGAACTGCTCCGGCTCTACGCGACGGATTTTTTAGCGGCACGAGAGTCCGACAGTCCCGAAGTGCCGTCAACCCTGGCCAGGGGCCCTTCGGCCTTAACGCGAGTTTCCCCGGTCGGGCTGTTCGTGCGACCGTTGACAAGCGCCGGCCCGTTTCGTCTGGGGCGAGAGATTGCCGCGCTTACCCACGGGCATCCGGCGGCCACGCAGGCGGCGGGATGTTACGCGGAACTGCCGGCGCGATTACTCGCCGGAACCGAACTACGGGAAGCCCTGCGCGCGTCCCTGAACAGCTGTCGTGCCGTGACCCATGAACCGTTTCACCTGGAGAAGGTCGTGCGAGTTCCGGCGACGAAAATCGATGAACAGGGACGAAGGGCGTTACGCGCGAATACGGCGGACGCGGTTCTGGGAGGAGCCGTGCGCGCGGTGCTGGAGCATCCTCTGGATTACGCGAAGGCGGTGGAAGCGGCGAAAGCATCGGGGGAAGACTCCGCTGCTCGTGGCTGCGTGGCGGGTACTATCTCGGGACTACTGCTGGGTCTGTGCGGCCGAGACACCCTTGAC